>JBCCZF010000288.1:0-4840 GCA_039188035.1 Bacteroidota bacterium
CCCTTTACCAAATAGCGTATTATTGGTGGAGGGAATCCACAGGGACAAGAATTCCGAAACTTTGTGGGAAACCCTTAAAAGTTGGGATTACACCACGGTAAGCATCGACCTTTTTTATATGGGCCTGGTCTTTTTTAAAAGGAAACAGGCCAAGGAGCATTTTAAAATTCGCTTTTGAAACGGTATCTTTAGTACCGGCAATTTGTAAAAGAAAGATTATGGATTATAACGTTTGGGCCGTCTTAGGCACTTTAATCGTGGTCTATTTGTTCATTATCATTTACAACAGAAAACAGTCCAAAAGACGCAGGGACAGAAAATTTATGGAAGGATACGGCAATCCAAAAAAAAACAAGGAAGAAAAGGATTAGAACATCTATCCCAAACCCATTGGGAACCAAACCTAGACCGAATTCATGAAAATTTACACAAAAACCGGGGACAGGGGCTCCACCGCCTTATTCGGGGGAACCCGCGTAGGCAAAAACCATATCCGCATAGACAGCTATGGTACAGTGGACGAACTCAATTCCTGGTTGGGGCTTGTCCGGGACCAGCAAATAGACCCGCACGCCCGGAAAACCCTGGAAAAAATTCAAGAAAAATTGTTTACCGTAGGGGCCATCTTGGCCACCGACCCCAAAAAAACGATTCTTAAGAGCGGTAAGGAACGCTTGAATATCCTAAAAATTGCGCCAGAACACATCACGGTATTGGAAAATGAAATGGATCAAATGGAAAAGCAACTTCCCAAAATGACCCATTTTATCCTTCCAGGGGGTCACCCCACCGTATCTTACTGCCATATTGCCAGAACCGTTTGCCGAAGGGCCGAGCGGTTGGCCGTACAGCTCAATGAAAAAGAACCATTCAGCGAAGAGGTTTTGGCCTATCTGAACCGTCTTTCCGATTATCTCTTTGTATTGGCACGAAAATTGTCCCAGGATTTGCAAGCGGAGGAGATCAAATGGATTCCGGAGAAGCAAGCCCCTTAAAAAACAAGTTCTAAATTTGCATTTCTCTAATAATTTCGTGAATTCTTCGTTATCAAATTGTTGAAGTAAAAATAATATTCGCAAAACGCCCAAATACTGGTGAAATCACTTGACAATTTCGTTTTAAAATCTATTTTTGCAAAAATTTTAAAAATCAAATTAGTACGATGTATTGGACATTAGAATTAGCATCCTATTTAAGTGATGCACCATGGCCGGCAACCAAGGATGAGCTGATAGACTATTCTATCCGAACAGGCGCTCCGTTGGAGGTTGTGGAAAACCTCCAATCGATGGAAGAGGAAGGTGGCGAGATATATGAATCCATCGAGGAAATATGGCCCGATTATCCCACGGAGGAAGATTACCTCTGGAACGAGGATGAATATTAATGACATTAACGTAATTGCAACAAAAAAGTCTCTATCGAGGCTTTTTTTTTATGTAATTTTGGCAGGAAATTCTCCTTGTCCCAAGGGAATTTAAAATCTGGAACGCCTTTTGCCACAGCTTAGGCAATGCGTCAAAAAGATACAATACATCCATACCGAACCGATTGTTCAGCCCGGTATGCGATATCTAAATAGCACAAGATTATGAGTCTGTTAAATTCGGTCCTAAAGGCCTTTGTTGGGGATAAATCCAAAAAAGACGTCAAGGAGCTACAACCCCTGGTGAAGAAAATCAACGCTTTTGAACCGGAACTGGAAGCCCTCTCGCACGATGCCCTTCGCCAAAAGACTTTGGAATTCAAGGAAAAAATCCAGGAGGACTGCAAAGCGGACACCGATAAAATCCTGGAATTGGAGGAAGCCGTAAAAAATTCCGATGATATTGACAAAAACGAGGAAATCTATGCTGAAATCGACAAGCTTCGGGACCAGATATACAAGACCTCTGAAAATACCCTGAACGAACTTCTTCCAGAAGCCTTTGCCGTAGTGAAGGAGACCGCAAAGCGCTTTGTAAAAAACGAGACCTTAACAGTGACGGCCTCCGAATATGACCGGGAGCTTTCCGGCACAAAGGCCTATGTTGGTCTGGATGGCGACCAGGCCGTTTGGAGAAACTCCTGGGACGCCGCGGGAAAGGAAGTCACCTGGGATATGATACATTACGATGTGCAACTCATAGGCGGTATAGCCCTGCACCAAGGTAAAATCGCTGAAATGCAGACCGGGGAAGGCAAGACCTTGGTGGCCACCCTACCCCTGTATTTGAATGCGCTTTCCGGCAATGGGGCCCATTTGGTTACCGTTAATGATTACCTCGCGAAAAGGGATAGTGCCTGGATGGCCCCTTTATTTGAATTCCACGGACTTTCCGTGGACTGCATAGATCATCACAGACCCAACTCGGATGGGCGTAGGGCGGCCTATAATGCGGACATCACCTATGGTACCAATAATGAATTTGGATTTGATTACCTCCGGGACAATATGGCACACACCCCAAAGGATTTGGTGCAACGTCCGCACCATTATGCCATTGTGGATGAAGTAGATTCCGTATTGATCGATGACGCCCGTACCCCGTTGATCATTTCTGGGCCCGTTCCCGAAGGAGATCGGCACGAATTCAATGAACTAAAACCAAAAATATCGGACATTGTCCAAAAACAGCGGCAATATCTCACCGGTGTCCTCGCCGAGGCCAAAAGGAAAATCACCGAGGGCGACACCAAGGAAGGAGGGTTCCTGCTGCTTCGTGTACAGCGCGGTCTTCCCAAAAACAAGGCACTTATTAAATTCCTAAGTGAGGAAGGGGTGAAACAGCTCCTGCAGAAAACCGAGAATTTCTATATGCAGGACAACAACCGGGAAATGCCGAAGGTGGATGAAGAACTGCTTTTCGTGATAGAGGAAAAAAACAACCAGATAGAACTTACGGACAAGGGGGTGGATTATCTTTCCGGAACCCAGAACAGGGACTTCTTCGTGATGCCCGACATGGGAGCGGAAATCGCCAAAATCGAAAACCAGAATCTGGAAATCGAAAAAGAAGCTGAACTCAAAGAGGAACTCTTCAAGGATTTTGCCGTAAAGAGTGAACGTATCCATACCCTTACCCAATTGCTCAAGGCATATACCCTTTTTGAAAAGGATGTAGAATATGTGGTGATTGACAATAAAGTGCTTATCGTGGATGAGCAGACCGGCCGAATAATGGACGGTCGCCGGTATTCCGATGGCCTCCACCAAGCCATAGAGGCCAAGGAGAACGTAAAAATAGAGGCCCTTACCCAGACCTTTGCCACGGTTACCCTACAGAATTATTTTAGAATGTACCGGAAATTGGCGGGAATGACGGGCACCGCCGTTACAGAGGCCGGGGAGTTCTGGGAAATCTACAAACTGGACGTAGTGGAAATCCCCACCAATAGGCCCATTGCCCGGGACGACCGCAACGACCTGATATACAAGACCAAGAGGGAAAAATACAACGCTATTATCGAGGAAGTTACCCAACTCTCCCAAGCCGGAAGACCCATTTTGATCGGAACTACCTCCGTGGAGATTTCGGAACTGTTGTCCCGAATGCTCGCCATTAGAAAGGTGGAACATAATGTACTGAACGCCAAATTGCATAAAAAAGAGGCCGATGTGGTCGCCGAGGCTGGAAAACCCGGGGTGGTCACCATTGCCACCAATATGGCCGGTAGAGGTACGGATATTAAGTTAACGGAGGCGGTAAAAAATGCCGGTGGTCTGGCCATTATTGGTACGGAACGCCACGATTCCCGAAGGGTGGACCGCCAGCTGCGTGGGCGTTCCGGTAGACAGGGAGATCCCGGAAGCTCACAGTTCTACGTATCCCTAGAAGACAACCTCATGCGACTTTTTGGCTCCGAACGGGTCGCAAAAATGATGGATAGGATGGGCTTGGAGGAAGGAGAGGTTATACAGCACTCCATGATGACCAAATCCATAGAACGTGCCCAGAAAAAGGTAGAAGAAAACAACTTTGGGGTCCGAAAACGTCTTTTGGAATACGATGACGTTATGAACGCCCAACGCGAGGTAGTCTACAAACGAAGACGCCATGCCCTACAAGGCGAGCGTCTTAAGGTGGATATCGCCAACATGGTCTACGATACTTGTGAAGTCATTGCGGATACCAACAAGGCCGCCAATGATTATAAGAATTTTGAGTTTGAGCTAATCAAACATTTTTCGGTAACCTCGCCCCTTTCGGAAGAGGAGTTTACCAAAATGGGGGTACAAGAGATTGCCAATCAAATCTATTCCGAGGTGTATGCACATTACCAGAACAAGATGGAGCGCAACGCCTCCATGGCCTTTCCGGTGATCAAAAAAGTGTACGAGGACAATGCCAATTCCTTTGAGCGGATCGTGGTTCCCTTTACCGATGGTGTTAAGACCTTAAATGTGGTAACCAACTTGCAAGATGCTTATGAAAGTGATGGCAAGCAATTGGTCACGGATTTTGAAAAGAACATTACCCTAGCCATAATTGACGATGCCTGGAAGACCCACCTGCGCAAAATGGACGAATTAAAGCAGTCCGTGCAGCTTGCGGTCCACGAACAAAAAGACCCATTGCTGATTTACAAATTCGAGGCTTTTGAGCTTTTCAAGACCATGATCGACAAGGTAAACCGCGAGGTCGTCTCCTTCCTGTTCAAGGGCGAACTGCCCACGGGAAACCCTAATGAGATCCAAGAGGCCAGAAATGTGCGAAGACCCAAGGAAAATCTGAGTACCAGCAAGGAAGAAATTCCCAATAGCGATGAACTTGCGGCTAGAAACCGAGCCGCCGGGCAAACCCAAAGACAACGGCCCCAAGTAACCGAGACCATTGTCCGGGAACGCCCTAAAATTGGA
>JBCCZF010000289.1:0-4830 GCA_039188035.1 Bacteroidota bacterium
AGTGGGACATGAAGCTGTAGTGGGACAGTGGGACATTTGTGGTGGAAACCCCCATCATAGTGGCCACTTCGCTAGCGGTAACAAACTCGGTAACCTTTAAAATCTTGCTTTCCAGTTCCTGCTGTTCCAGATTTTTCTCGGTCTGCTGCCTATGCTGGTCCCGTTTGTCCCTACGGTATTTGGCTCCTTTGCCCTTCTTGGTCTTCCCCTGGAGTTTTTCCAGGGTTTCCCGTACCTGTTTTTGTACATCTTCCTCGGAAGGCTCCACCTTATTAACCGCCGCGAACCTTTTTCCATCTTTTCTACCACCACCCCTGCGCGATAC
Organism: Bacteroidota bacterium; assembly: GCA_039188035.1. GTDB lineage: Bacteria > Bacteroidota > Bacteroidia > Flavobacteriales > Flavobacteriaceae > Ulvibacterium. Next base: position 326 of record JBCCZF010000289.1, read on the forward strand.
GTTGCCACTACCGGTTGTATTGCTTACGATACGCCTACGCCGTTTTTTCCTGTCCGGACTGTCCGCGGGTTTGGATTCCTCCTTTTTCTTTTTGGGTTTTTGGAACTTGGAGAGATCTATTTTGTCCCCCGTTATCTTGGGCCCTGTTAGCTTTTGATATTGGGTGGCGATCTTTTCCTGTCCGGGCTCCTTTGATGGTTCTTCCGGTTTTGGGGCCTCTACCTCCTTTTTTGGGGGAGTTGCCACGGTAGGCGTTGTTTTTTGCGAAACGGCCTCTTCTTCCTTTGCAACAGGGGCCGGATCCTTTTTCTTTGGGTTCAGGTCTATTTTGCCCACGGTCTTGGGGCCGGTAAGTTCTACCTTGGCCTTAACGATATTCTCAGCGGATGCCGCCCTTTTTTCCCGGGCCAGGCGCCTTTCTTCCTGCTCCTGCTCCAATTGCAGTCTTATGGCCTCCTTTTCCTTACGCTTTTCCTCCCCTACTTCCTGAGATGCAACTTTTTTGCTCATGTCCGTCTGGAACTCGTCCAAAAGCACCTGGTATACCTCATTGGATATTTTAGCGGTTGGGCGGGCCTCCACCTCATGCCCGTGGGATTTTAGAAAATCCACGGCTCTATCCAAAGAAATATTAAGCTCCCTGAGAACTTTATTGAGCCTTACGTTTGCACTTTCTGCCATAAACTACTTTTCCTTTGAAGACTTTTGAACACTCTTGTTTTTACCGTATGGTTCCCCAACGGCCAGCCCAAAGCCTTCCCCTATTCTATAAATCGCTGCTAATATATAGCTAATCTTCTAATTCTTCCTTGAGGATACGTACAACTTCGTCAATGGTCTCCTCCTCCAAATCGGTTCTTTTCACCAAGTCGTCCACATCTTGTTCCAGGACACTTCTTGCGGTATCCATCCCAATTTTCTTGAATTCATCGATAATCCAGCCCTCTATCTCATCGGAAAACTCGGATAGCTCTACATCTTCCTCCACACCTTCCCGGAATACATCTATCTCATAACCTGTCAATTGGCCCGCCAAACGGATGTTATGCCCTCCACGGCCAATGGCCTTGGAGACCTCTTCTGGACGAAGGTATACCTGGGCCGTCATTTTCTCATCGTCCAACTTAACGGACGTGACCCGTGCCGGACTCAATGAACGGGTAACCATCAATTGAGGGTTGTTGGTCCAATTGATCACATCTATATTTTCATTGCCCAACTCACGAACAATACCGTGTATTCGGGAACCCTTCATCCCTACACAGGCCCCCACGGGGTCTATGCGGTCATCATAGGAATCCACGGCCACCTTGGCCTTTTCACCGGGAATCCGAACCGCCTTCTTAATGGTAATAAGGCCATCAAAGACCTCCGGGATTTCCTGAAAGAAGAGCTGCTCCAAAAACTTGGGCGAACTACGGGACATAATAATGGCGGGCTTGCTCCCTTTGAGCTCCACACTCTCTATGATCCCACGGACATTATCGCCCTTGCGGAAAAAATCCGAAGGTATCTGTCTATCCTTGGGCAGGATAATCTCGTTCCCCTCATCGTCCAAAAGGATAATGGCCTTATGGCGTATGTGGTGCACCTCCGCGGTATAAATCTCGCCCTCCAAATCCTTGAATTGCTTATATATGGTGGTATTGTCGTGTTCATGGATCTTGGAAATCAGGTTTTGCCGAAGTGCCAAAATGGCCCTTCTTCCCAAGTCGATCAACTTGACCTCCTCGGAAACGTCCTCGCCCACCTCAAAATCCGGTTCTATTTTTTGCGCTTCGGAAAGGGAAATCTCCTCATTGGGATCTTCGACTTCGCCATCCTCCACAACAATCCTGTTCCTCCAAATCTCCAAATCCCCTTTATCGGGGTTGATAATGATGTCAAAGTTATCATCGGAACCGAACTTTTTCTTTAGGGCATTGCGGAACACATCCTCCAAAATGGCCATTAAGGTTACCCTATCTATGAATTTATCGTCCTTAAACTCAGAAAAAGATTCTATCAGCGCAATATTTTCCATTTGTAGCTACACTTAAAATTTTAAAATAACTTTTGCTTCCTTAATGTCGGAAAAATCAATCTCCTTTCTCTTGTGTACCGTTACCTTGCCCTTACCTACCGCCTTGGGCTCCCGGGCCTTCCATTCCAACGCGATTCCCCCATCATGGGCCTCCACGAGATTTCCTTCAAATACGCCCTCCTCTGTGGTCACCTTCAGCTTTCTACCTAGGTTTTTAGCATACTGCCTGGGCATGACCATAGGGCTTGCCGCGCCCGCTGAGGTAATTTCCAGGGAGAAATCGGCCTCGTCCCTATCCAAATTGTGTTCCAATGCACGGCTTATCCGCATACAATCCTGGAGCGTCACCCCTTTGTCCCCATCCAATACCACTTTCACGGCGTTGTCCGCACCTACGGAAAAATCGATTAGAAATAGGGCCCCCTCATCCTGCAAGGCCTTATCCAAAAGCGTCCTAACCTTTTCCTTAAACACCGTACACCCATTTTACAGTCCCGGGGCTTTGGGAAAGTCCCGGAAATAAAAAAGAGGACTTATGTCCCCTCATGAATATCTTACTATCCGTTCAGTGGCGCAAATATACATCTTTTTTAGCAGCCGTCAAAGTGATTTATTTCCTTGATTTGGAAGGAGAAAAGACCACTATTCCCAAGGCCCTTATGGGCTAAAAACCGGCGTCTAATTGCTTACCCCGGACACGAATTCAAAAATTAAACCCTACATTAGATCAACGTTCCCGAAAAACCAAATACTTATGGATGTCTTTTCTTCGTACAATATTATCATAGAGGCTTCGGTAATCCTTATCCTATCCTTTCTTTTCAACGGAATTGCAAAAAGGACGAACATCCCTTCGGTACTTCTGTTGATCATCCTTGGGGTTATCCTGCAGTTTACCTTAAAATACATGACTTCTGAAAAGGTGGACTTTTTCCCCGCCCTTGAGGTACTGGGCATTATTGGTCTTATTATGATTGTACTGGAGGCCGCTTTGGAATTGGAACTGAAACGCGAAAAACTGGTTCCCATTTTAAAATCCATGGCCATTGCCCTGGTAGGATTGGTGGGTTCGGCCTGGGTAGCGGCCCTGATTCTATACCAATTTGTTCCCGAGATGACCATGCAATCCGCTTGGTTGTACGCCACCCCACTTTCCATACTATCCAGTGCCATTATTATTCCCAGTGTCGGCGGACTGGAAGACCCAAAAAAGGAGTTCCACATTTATGAGAGTACTTTCTCCGATATTATGGGGATCATGATGTTTTATTTTCTCGTTGGCGGACTCAATCCCGCTGAGGATGCCGGGGTTGGCGGGTTTGCCTTGAATATCCTAATAACCATAGTCCTGTCCCTTGTCGCCAGCTATGCGATAATCCTTATCTTCCAGCAAATAAAGAGTTCGGCCAAATTGTTCCTGCTCATCGCCGTACTGCTGCTTCTGTATGCCATTGGGAAGCAATTGCACCTCTCTTCCCTATTGATAATCCTTATTTTTGGGTTGGTCATTGCCAATATGAAGCTTTTCTTTGGTGGAAAACTCGCCCATTTTCTGGAATACGAAAAGGCCCACCAGATTTACCATGAACTCCATATGGTAACCATGGAAACCGCCTTTGTGGTACGGACCTTTTTCTTTGTGATTTTTGGCCTTACCATTGTGGTAAGCTCCCTTTTTAGCCTAAATGTAGCCTTGATAAGCCTGCTGATTATCCTTTCTATCTACGCGATCCGGTTTGTAATCCTGCGCACCTTTTTGGGCAACGATATCCTGCCCCAGCTGTTTATAGCCCCAAGAGGATTGATTACGGTATTGTTATTCTTTGCAATACCTCAAAGGGCCCAAGTGGCCACTTTTGAACCTGGGATACTCTTGTTTGTAATCATTGGCACCAGCCTGATCATGACCTGGGCCATGATAAAGGATAAAAGAAAAACCAAAGTCCTGGCCCAGGAGTCCGTTGGGACACCGGCACCTATAGATGGAGTATCCGAAAGCGCATCTTTGGAGGGGATTCCTAGCGATTTCCCAAACGAAATGGATAAAACGGAAGCGAAATCAGAGGAACTTGACCAGGCCACCGAAGACGATTCCGAAGCCCAATAAGAATCGATTCCTGAAGAAAAAACCTTTTTATTCCGGAAAGGCTGCGGAAACGGTCTCCGATTGGGGCAAACGGGATTTTGAGGAATTAAGGGCCTCTAGGCTATCCACTTCGCGACGAAACCGCAAAATTATGAGGGTGTCCAATTGACGTTGGATGCTATCCTTTATAACCCGCCAATTCGCTGCATTCAATTGTTTGTTGTATTCCGTAATTTTATCAAAACGGGAGAGATTATGGCGGTTTGCGTTCCAGGCGTGTGCCGTACTTTTACGGCGCTGACGCCGCAAGCAACACGTGCGACGCAGAAACTGAGGATTGCATCGACCATTCAGCGGACACGGAGGTGTCGGCTGGCGGACATTCATGCGAGTGCA
>JBCCZF010000290.1:0-4809 GCA_039188035.1 Bacteroidota bacterium
CACGACATAGCAAAGCTATGGGCGAGATAATGCGGCGGCCAAGCATGCAGGCCCGGGAGCGGGCGGTGCGAAGCAATTTCCTCGTTCCATCTTGATTTTTTGTTTCGTTTTTCATAGAAGGAAAAATGAAAGAAATCTTTCAGAGTGCTTGATAGTAGAGGCTATATGATTTAGGAAGGTCGAATGTGCTATAAATAATAAAAAAATGAGTTGATAGATACATTTCGAACAGCTATTGACCCGATGGGAGTTAAGAAGAAAAAATAGTTTTCAAATAGCTGATAAGCATATTTTAAAAATCCTAATTAATATCCGTTGGTTTAATAGTAAATTGATGATAACATGCAAACAAAAAAACGATATAGAAAAGAGCTATGGGCCTGTCTGGGGATATTATTGGGCCTTGGGTTTTCCACCTCATTATTAGGCCAGGAGGGAGAGCGTCCCAATGTAATCCTGATCATTACGGACGATCAGGGCTATGGCGATTTGGGCGTTACGGGAAACCCCCATGTCCAGACCCCTACCCTGGATGCCCTGGCGAAGGAAAGTGTACGTTTCAACAACTTTTACGTATCCCCGGTATGTGCGCCAACCCGTGCCAGCCTTATGACCGGCCGCTACTCCCTGCGCACGGGGGTACGGGATACCTATAATGGGGGCGCCCAAATGGCCGGCAACGAGTTTACTATTGCCGAGCTTTTGAAACAGGCCCACTATAAGACCGGAATTTTTGGTAAATGGCATTTGGGGGACACCTATCCGAGCAGGCCCCAAGATCAGGGTTTTGATGAATCGGTAATCCACCTATCCGGAGGTATGGGACAGGTAGGGGATTTTACCACCTATTTCCAGGGAGATCGGAGCTATTTTGATCCTGTATTGTGGCATAACGGGAAACAAGAATCCTACCAGGGGTATTGCAGCGATATTTTTACCGACCAGGCGATTGGGTTTATTGAAGACAACAAAAGCGGCCCCTTCTTCTGCTATCTTTCATTCAATGCCCCACATACGCCATTGCAAGTCCCGGACAAGTACTATGATATATACAAAGGTATAGATCCCGCATCCGGATTTAAAAACGAGGAACGACCCATGCCGGAAATGACCGAAAAGGATAAGGAAGATGCCCGCAAGGTATATGCCATGGTACATAATATTGATGACAACCTGGCCCGGATGTTCCAAAAGTTAAGGGAATTGGGGATTCACCGAAATACCTTGGTTATTTTTATGACGGACAATGGTCCCCAACAACGACGTTATATTGCCGGGATGCGGGGTAGAAAGGGAAGCGTATACCAAGGGGGCGTGCGTGTGCCATTTTATATGAAATATCCAAAAAAACGCCATAGGAATATGGATATTGAAGAAACCGCTGCCCATATTGATGTGCTGCCTACCCTTGCCGAAGTATGTGGGGTAACCCTTCCGGAAGAAGTAGCCGTGGATGGCAAAAGCCTTGTCCCCCTGATCCAAAATACGGTCACTTGGGAAGAGCGTCCGTTGTTCTTTTATTGGACACGGCGGTATCCCGCACTGTACAGGAATATGGCCTTGAGACAGGGTCCTTATAAGATCGTGGCCCAAACCGATTACGATGCTCCGCTTTCCCACTTTGAATTGTACAACATAAAGAAGGATCCTTTTGAACAACAAAACCTGTCAACAGCAGAGCCAAGGGTAATGAAACGATACAAAACAGAATTGGACCGTATCTATCAGGAGTTGATACATTCCGAAAACCTGGTAAATCCGCCCCGTATTGTAGTCGGGAGTACACATGAGAATCCGGTGTTCCTTAACAGGAACGATGCCAGTGGGGAAAGAGGCATTTGGGCCCAGGAAGAAACCTTTGGGAAATGGCGTGTGAGGGTAACGGAGGGGAAATACAACATCCGCTTTAAGTTTGTAAAGCCCATAAAGGCCGGTGGCACGCTTTACTTGGAGACCGCTACCCTGATCAACACCTTGGAAAATTCGAAAGACCAGGTAGATGTTATGGAGATGAAAGGAGTTTCCTTGCCGCATGTAGACTGTGACCTGATCGCCTTTTATAGCGTAGAGGGAAAGCGCATCCTGCCTTTTTGGGTAGAAATGGAACGAATCAAATAAAGGAGACCTTTGCACAAGCACCGAATATCCAAAGCATGATGTTGTACTACGGGTACATAAAAGCCCTACATCTCATTTTTGTAGTCACCTGGTTCGCCGGGCTTTTCTACATGCCCAGATTGTTCATCTACCATATAGAGGCGGCCCAAAAACCTACTCCCGAAAAGGAAATTCTAACCGCCCAATTGAAAATAATGGCCAAAAGACTTTGGTACATTATTACTTGGCCTTCGGCCGTATTATGCACTTTTTTTGCCGTGTGGCTTTTGATTCTCATGCCGGGCTGGTTGCAGCAACCCTGGATGCATATAAAACTCACCTTTGTCTTTTTGTTGATGCTATATCACCTTAAGTGTCACCAAATTTTTAAACAATTACAGCGGGATCAGGTGAAGTACACCTCCAAGTTTATGCGAATTTGGAACGAAGGGGCCACCTTGATTCTCTTTGCGGTAGTCTTTTTGGTAATCCTTAGGGGTACCTTCAACTGGATTTTTGGAGTGGTGGGCCTACTGGCCCTTGGTATTTTACTTATGTTGGGTATCAAGGCGTACAAAAGATACCGGGAGCGGAACCCTAACGCATAGTGAAATATCAAATCACAAATTCCAAATTCCAAAAGAAAATACTTTGGAATTTGGTGCTCGTTTTTTTGAATTTACAACGTCCCCTACCGAAACCCCGAACAGCAATAGTCAAGAGTCTCCATGGGTATTAATCCAAACAACCTTGAACAGGGAACGGTTTGGTGCGATATTTGCTAACTTTGTAGAAACGGTCCGCCAGTGTTCAGGAAACTCTCCCTTAGGTCTCGGATTTTTGTGGCCATGATCTTGTTGGTGGTCATCCCATCGGGTCTTATTACCGCAGTGGCCATTATTCAATATGGGGAGCAGCGCAAGGACTATCACAGGGTGCGTTTGTCCCGTAAGGAAGGGCAGATCAAGCAGAGCGTAAACTACACGCTACAGAGAACCACCTATCCCATCAACACGGAAAATCTGGGCCTAATCTTTCAGGAGGATATTTACCAGATTGCGGACGTACAGAATCAAAATTTTAATATCTATGACCTGTCCGGGGAGCTGATCAAAAGTTCGCGCCCCAAATTTGTAGTGGATTCCGTGGCCATGTGTCTGGAAATCCCGGTGTTGGAATACCTGGCCAATAGTGTGGACAAACGTTATATCGAGGAAAATTCCGCTGCGGGGGATGTATACCAATCCTCCTACACCTATATCACGGATTTAAAATTCAAGCCCATAGGGATTTTGAACTTGCCCTACTTTGAGGACAATTCCTTTTATGACAATGAACTTCAGGAATTTTTGATGCGTCTGGGCGGGGTGTATGTCCTCATGTTGGTCACGGCCATCGGCTTTGCCTATTTCATTTCCAAATATACCACCCGATCCCTGGAGACCATTTCCGAGATGTTGGGAAGGACCGAGTTGAACAAGAGCAATGAAAAGATTATCATAGACGATCCCAGCGAGGAGATCGGGAAGCTGATTACCTCCTACAACGGCATGATCGATGAATTGGAGCGCAGTGCCATTAAACTGGCCCGGAGTGAAAGGGAGCAGGCCTGGCGGGAAATGGCCAAGCAGGTGGCCCATGAGATCAAGAACCCGCTTACCCCCATGCGCTTGAGCGTCCAGAGCTTTCAGCGGAAGTTCGATCCCCGGGATCCGGAGGCCATTATCAAGATAAACGAGTTTTCCAAGACCTTGATCCAGCAGATTGATACCATGAGCAGCATTGCCTCCGCCTTTTCCAACTTTGCCAAGATGCCGGCCCAGCAGAACGAAACGCTCAATGTGGTAAGCATCGTGAAATTGGCCTTGGATATCTTTAATGAGGAGTACATCCATTTTATTTCGGATGAAAAGCAGATCATTGCCAAACTGGACCGAACCCAATTGATACGGGTGGTGACCAATCTGGTGAAAAACGCAATCCAGGCATTGCCCGATGTAAAAATGCCGCGGATCTTGGTTTCCGTGGCCTCGGACGGGGACTGGGTAAAGATTTCCGTGGCGGATAATGGCATCGGCATCTCGGACGACTTCCGGGAGAAGATCTTTGAACCCAAGTTTACTACCAAGACCAGCGGAATGGGCTTGGGCCTGGGGATGGTAAAGAACATTGTGGAGACCTATAACGGGAGTATTTATTTTACCTCACAACCGGGTAAGGGCACGGTCTTTACGGTACGGTTCCCTAGGGAGCACCGAAGGTTAAAATCTGTTTAATACACGGCTTTGGCCAAAAGGGATTAGATGGTATTTTTGGGTTGTGAGGTATTCCAACCAACAATCTAGAGAAAACAAATATGGCATACAACAACTTAGAGGTAGAAGTACGGCAGGCGATTGCTATTGTAACCGTAGCCCGTCCCGAAAAACTAAACGCCCTGAACAGGGAGACCATTAAGGAACTGCATAAGGTCTTGAAGAAATTGGATGGGCAAAAAAAGACCAAGGCCATTATCCTTACCGGGAGTGGCCCCAAGGCTTTTGTTGCCGGGGCGGACATCTTGGAATTTTCGGATTTTGGGGTCAAGGAGGGTAAGAAGCTGGCGGCCAAGGGGCAGGAACTGCTTTTCGATTTTATCGAAAACCTGGGCACTCCGGTCATTGCGGCCATCAATGGATTTGCCCTGGGCGGGGGCTTGGAATTGGCCACGGC
>JBCCZF010000291.1:0-4806 GCA_039188035.1 Bacteroidota bacterium
GACAAAATCATTTTTGATGAGGCGAAATTGGTTTTGGAAACCACTGTAGCCCTACTCGCTAAAATCATAGACTTCACAGGGGATTTTCAGTACGTTCCAATATACTTCGTAAAGATGTGTTCGGTGACTTCGGCCACGCTCAATCACCGAACACATTCCTTTTAAAGGCAAATTCCTTTAATCCTCCACAAAGGTGTAGCTGGCCTTGACCACCTCAGTTAACCTAAAATAGCCATAGGGATAGTTCTCGGGATCGGTCTCGTTAATGCAATTTCCCCGTACCGAAACTGGGGTGGCATCAAAAAGGTCCGCCCCGCCCAATTGCTCAATAAGAATCTTGATGTAATCATAATAGGCCCTTGAAATGCCGTACATCTCTATATCTACGATATCCCCTGGCTGGAACTCCTCAATATTTTGTGCATCGTCCTCCTCAATTTCGTACCACCAATCAATTTCATTGCCATTGACAAATTCGTCCTCTGCGGCCTCTAAATTCGGCAATAAGTCGCCTCGCCGATTAAACCGGAACAAGTAATGGTTCTCCTCATCCACCGGATCGGTAAACACAAGATGCACTTCCAGGGCATCCATGTCAAATCCATCCTCGCGATCTTGGAAAATATCCGTTATCTCCGTTACGGGCATCATGGTTTCCCGGGCCGTATATACCTCCCCATTGTAATCGATTCGTAAGCGATAGGTATTCCCGAAAACAGGGACAAATTCCGTAGTGGTGTATTCCCCGTTGTTTTGATCTTGGAAGGGAAACATTGCGCCGGTGGTTTCATTGGTGACCATCACCGTGGCACCGGTTACCTCAGTATTGGTCTCGGTATCAAAAAAGGGAGTGGAAGTACGCAATTTAATGGTCTGTGCATTGCCTGTGGTTCCCTTTTCCCAGTTCAGGGAGGCCTCTACAACCAATCGCTCCGGACCATTTTGGACTTCAACGTCCACCACATCCGTACAGGAGACAAGGGCAAAGGCCATACTACTTACTAGAATACTATATCTTAAAACTGCTTTCATGACTTAAAATTTAAAGTTGTAGGTAATTGAAGGCACAATGCCAAAAATGGCGGTACGGGTGGCCTCATTGGCCCCTGTCTCCAGATTCTGCCCAAAAGATATGGCCGCCGCATTTTTTCGGTTGTATAGGTTATATACACTTAAGACCCATTCTCCCTTAAACCGCTTGGTTCTGTATTTTTTAGGTTTGTAGTTCACGGAAAGATCCATACGGTGATAGGCCGGGAGACGATCTGAATTCCGCGGAGCATAACTGGCAATGGAAAGGCCTTCGTACTCATACTGCCCGTTAGGATAGGTCACAGGCCTCCCTGTTTGGAAAACAAGATTGGCCCCAAAGCTCCAGGCATCGTTCAGTTGATAGGCCCCATTTACGGAAACATCGTGCGTACGGTCAAAAAAGGTATTGTACCAATCGCCATCGTTGATCCCAAGGCCACCCGCCTGCCCACCCGGGGTACGCTGTTCCGATTTGGACAAGGTATAGGCAATCCATCCGGTAAAATCCCCCTCGTTCTTGCGCAACAACACTTCCAGGCCATAGGCCCGCATCTCCCCGTTCAAAATCTCCGTCTCGATGGTATTTTGTCCGATCAATTCGGAACCATCGATATAGTCAATGCGATTGTCCACATTCTTATAGTAGGTCTCTACTTCCAAGGAATAGGCCTTGTCCAAAAAATTCCGGAAATAGCCCAAAGCATATTGGTTGGACAATTGGGGCTCGATAAAGGGTCCGCTAGGGGTCCATACGTCCAAAGGAGTCACCGAGGAAGTGTTGGACAAAAGATGGATGTACTGGGCCGCACGGGAGAAACCGGCCTTAATGGACGAATTCTCGTTTAAAAGATAGGCCAGTGAAATACGGGGTTCCAAGTTGCCAAAGGTTTTTATGGCATCGCCCTTGGCATAATCCGTTTCCCCAATGGCCTCGCCTCGCTCATAAATGCCCAATTGCGAATTGTAGACTACCGGAAGGTCATTGGCATATTGGGTAATGGGTTGGCCACCCAGCCGGGAAAAGGCGCTGTACCGAAGACCGTATTGTAAGGTCAGCTTCGGATTCAATTTGTGCTCTGCATTCACATAAAGCCCCCCTTCCAGCGCACGTTTACGATCTAGGGACAACGGATTCACGGGAGAGGAATCCGCTGTTGGACGCACCTGACCCGGATCAAAATCATAATAGATACCGCTTACCCCAAAATCCAAGGCAAAGGCATCGCTCATATAATATTTTAAATCGTATTTTAAATTGTAATTGGTGATGGACGATTTCCAATCGAACTGATCTTGGCTAAAGCCCAAATCGTAATCATAGCGACTCAGAATTCCCGAAAAGTTGCTGAAGAGACGGTCGTTAAAAATATGGTTCCAACGCAAATTGCCCGAGGCATTGCCATAACTGCTATCAAAGTTATTGCCCAGTTCAAAGGCATCCCGTCCAAAGTATCCAGAAAGAAACAACTTGTTGTTCTTATTAATACTATAATTGGTCTTAAGGTTAAGGTCATAGAACGAAACACTGTTTTCCTCTCCGGCCGCCTTTAGGAATAGATCGATATAGGAACGCCTCCCGGCCACCAAAAAGGATCCCTTGTCCCCAAACACCGGCCCTTCCGCGGTTAACCTACTGGATATGAGTCCAATACCCCCAGTCAAGGCAAAGTTTTTGCTGTTGCCGTCCTTTTGGCGAATATCAAGAACGGAAGACACCCTACCACCAAAACGGGCCGGAATACCCCCTTTATACAGTTTTAGATCCTTTATGGCATCGGCGTTGAATACGGAAAAGAAACCGAACATATGGGAGGTATTGTAGATAATGGCCTCGTCCAAAAGCACCAAATTCTGATCTTGGGCCCCGCCACGGACATGGAACCCCCCGGTACCCTCCCCATTGTTGGTTATCCCAGGGAGCATTTGCAGGGATTTAAGGATGTCCAGTTCCCCGAGGACAACCGGCATCTTCTTTACCGTGGCAATATTCATTTTGGCTACGCTCATTTCCGGTTTACGTAAAACGGCACGTTCCGGTTCATCTGCCGTTACCACAACTTCCTTGAGTTGGGTAGAGGCTTCGGCAATCTCAACATCCTGCCGTACGTCCGTATTTAGCGTAATATTCAGGGTAACGTCATTGAACCCCAGATAGGAAATGGTCAGGACATATTCCCCCTCGGGGGCGGTAATGGAATAAAAACCGTATTCGTTGGTAACCCCGCCAATGGAAGTACCACTTAAAAATATGGAAGCCCCAAAAAGGGTCTCCCCATTGCTCTTGTCCGTTATCGTACCACTAATGGTATGGTTGGTCTGGCCCAGGACTATCCCGCCACCAAAAAAGAAAAACCATAACAACCCCCGGGTTATTCTGATCTTAAAATCTCGAAATTGCATATTGCTCATTATTGATTGTTTAGGATCGCCATTCCAATTCGAAATCGGAAATGGGATAGCGATTTTTCTAAACCATAGACAGGCAAAAAAAGGGAAGGTTGCATCCGGGTGGAATAATTTCACCAAAAAAATGAAGCCCCTTTGCAAAACCTTGTAAAACAACAAAAAAGAAAAACCAAAAAATGTATCAGTTGCCCTTGCGAATCCTTTTCCAGAGATAGCCTACTCCAATAAGAGCCGGTAGAATAAGGATGCCTATCACCATGGGAACCGAGGATTTTATCTCGGCCACATGGAATACAAATACGCTGGCGGCATCGGCGATGTCGGTAATGACCCGAATGGTCAAAACCACCAAGAGTGCTTTATGACTGCGCCAAAGTACTGCCAATACCAAACCGATCACCACGGTTAGGTTCCGGGTTACATATAACATAGTAACGTACTCAAGACGTTCGGTACCGGGAAGAAAATTGGCGGGTTCCCAGGCAGTGGCCAGTGCAAAAAACGAAACAAGGATAACTTGGACAAAAACTATGGCCCATAGCCATTTGGGTAAAAAAGGCAAGGACCGTCCGGGGGTTTTTTCAGAGTTCATGATCGAGCTGTCTTGTTTTAGGTTCGAGAAAAAATCAAATTTGGATTATCCCCTACCTATTTAGGACACAAAATTAGTAAAATCAACATAGTTTGCCTGTGAGCTTTAGGGGAAGCGTCCGGAATACATCTCATTTTTTTATCTCCCCGTGCAACCCTTTATTTTTGTCCTTGTCTTTAACAATGCACAAGGCATCAACCGAAATCCTTTGGAAACCGATATCCGTTTTACGCACCAAGCCCTAGTAGAACAATGTAAAGCCGGGAATACTGGTTCACAGTATGAGCTGTACAGCTTATACGTGGATGCCATGTATAACGTGGGACTTCGATTTTTGGGTAATAAGGAGGATGCCGAGGATATTGTACAGGATAGCTTTGTGGATGCCTTTAAAAAGTTGCACAGTTTTAAATACGACAGCAGTTTTGGTGCCTGGCTCAAACGAATTGTCATCAACAAGAGCATTAATCAACTGAAATCCAAACAGATACTGTCGGTCTCCATGGATACCCATGCCTTTTACTTGACGGATGAGGAGCCTGTGGAAGCGGATGCCGTGGACATCCAAAAGGTAAAGGCCGGTATTGCCAAGCTGCCTGGAGGGTACCGGCAGATTATTCAACTTTACCTTATAGAAGGATACGACCATGTGGAAATCGGGGAAATCCTGGGCATATCCACCAGTACCTCAAAATCCCAATATCACAGGGCGAAAAAGAAATTATTGGAAGTAATACGCGAATTGTAATGGACAATTTTGAAAAACATATTCGGGA
>JBCCZF010000292.1:0-4802 GCA_039188035.1 Bacteroidota bacterium
ACCATGGAATTCAAGGTGGTAAAGATCAACCACGAGTTTAAGAACGTGGTGGTTTCCCATAAGGCGTTGATCGAAGCGGATATCGAGGAGCAGAAAAAGGAGATTATAAGCCAGTTGGAGAAAGGCCAAGTTTTGGAAGGTGTGGTCAAGAACATCACTTCTTATGGGGTCTTTATCGATCTTGGTGGGGTAGATGGCCTTATCCACATCACGGATCTTTCCTGGAGCAGGATCAACCACCCCAACGAAGTGGTGGACCTTGATCAAAAGCTCAATGTGGTTATCTTGGATTTTGACGAGAATAAATCTAGGATTCAACTTGGGCTTAAGCAATTGGAGAAACATCCATGGGATGCCCTTAGCGATGAAATAAAAATCGGGGATCAAGTAAAAGGCAAGGTCGTGGTCATTGCAGATTACGGGGCCTTTATCGAAGTTGTGGAAGGCGTGGAAGGCCTTATCCACGTTTCGGAAATGTCATGGTCCACGCATTTACGTTCTGCACAGGATTTTGTGAAAGTAGGCGATGTTATCGATGCCGTGGTACTCACCTTGGATCGCGAGGATCGCAAGATGTCCTTGGGTATTAAGCAACTTAGCCCAGACCCATGGACGGATATTACCTCAAAATATCCCGTTGGATCAAGGCATAAGGGTATCATCAGAAACTTCACCAACTTTGGGGTATTTGTGGAATTGGAAGAAGGCATTGACGGCCTCATTTACATATCCGATCTTTCCTGGACCAAGAAAATAAAACATCCTTCAGAATTTGTTACCGTTGGGGATACCATTGAGGTTGAGGTGCTGGAACTGGATGTTGACGGTCGCAAACTAAGCTTGGGCCATAAACAGACTACGGAGAACCCATGGGACAAATATGCCACGGAGTTTGCCGAAGGGACTGTTCATAAAGCGGCCATTACCGAGGTGGTGGACAAAGGTGCCATTATTGCCTTTAATGAGGACATTACCGCTTTTGTTCCACAGCGCCATATGGAGAAAGAAGACGGTAAGAAACTGGCCAAAGGTGAAGAAGCCGAGTTTAAGATTATTGAATTCAACAAGGACTTTAAACGTGTGGTTGCCAGCCATACCGCTATCTTTAAGGAAGAGGAACGACGCAATGTACGGGCCGCGGCCAAAAGGGCCTCTGCCAGTGCGGAGGAGTCCAAACCCACCTTGGGGGATGCCAACGAACAGTTGCAGGCCTTAAAGGATAAAATGGAAGCCGCCAAGAGGAAATAGTTTCCGGCTTTACATGTTCAAGGAACAGGGCCCTGACAGCAATGTCGGGGCCTTTTCTTTTGGAATCTGTTTCAAAAGAACGGACCGCATTGGCAGGGGAAGGAATAATCCCTACTTTTGTGTATCCTGAATACGGTCCAGTACATGAGCCAAAAAGTATTACTTTCTTCCAAGGAGATCAACATCATCCTGCATCGTTTGGCCTGTCAACTTCTTGAAAACCATATGGATTTTAGGGATACAGTGCTCGTTGGCTTACAGCCTAGGGGCATTTACGTGGCCCGTCGCCTAAAAAAAATCCTTAAAGAGACCTATAGTGTAAATGAAATTGCCTTGGGACTCTTGGATATTACCTTTTATAGGGACGATTTTAGAAGAAGTGAAAAACCGTTAGAAGCCAATACCACGAAAATTGATTTCTTAGTGGAGGATAAAAAAGTGGTATTTATTGATGATGTGCTGTATACCGGGAGAAGTATCCGGGCGGCACTAACGGCTATCCAATCCTTTGGCCGGCCCAGGGAAATAGAATTACTTGCCTTGATCGATAGGCGTTTTAGCAGGCATCTGCCCATTCAACCCAATTACAAAGGTAGACAAGTAGATGCAATCAATAATGAGAAGGTGAAAGTAATGTGGGAGGAAAATGATGGTGAGGATGTCGTCTATTTAATATCGAGTTAAGAGAACATTTTAAACAGTCTCTAAAATGAGTGAACTAAGTGTAAATCACTTATTGGGAATCAAATACCTGAACGAGAAAGATATTCAACTCATTTTTGAGACCGCCGATCATTTTAAGGAGGTCATTAACCGATCTATTAAAAAAGTCCCATCCTTAAGGGATATTACCATTGCCAATGTTTTCTTTGAAAACAGTACCCGGACCCGCCTGTCCTTTGAACTTGCGGAAAAACGACTTTCTGCCGATGTGGTGAATTTTTCCGCAGGACAATCCTCGGTGAAGAAAGGGGAGACCCTGATCGACACAGTAAACAACATTCTTTCAATGAAAGTGGATATGGTGGTTATGCGCCATCCCAATCCAGGCGCGGGTATCTTTTTGGCAAGACATGTAAAGGCGGCAGTAATCAATGCCGGGGACGGGGCACATGAACATCCCACCCAGGCCCTTTTGGATTCCTATTCCATACGGGAAAGGCTGGGTGCCGTAAAGGGGAAAAAAGTGGTAATCGTAGGCGATATCCTTCACTCCAGGGTAGCGTTGTCCAATATATTTGCGTTGCGGCTCCAGGGAGCCGAGGTAAAGGTATGCGGCCCGCGTACCCTATTGCCCCAATATATTACATCCCTTGGAGTGGAGGTGGAGACCAACTTAAAAAAGGCCTTGGAATGGTGTGATGTAGCCAATATGTTGCGTATCCAAAACGAGCGATTGGACATTAGTTATTTTCCAACAACCCGGGAATATACCCAACAATATGGGGTAAACAAGGCCCTACTGGACAACTTGGGCCGCAAAATTACCATAATGCATCCCGGACCCATAAATCGTGGGGTGGAAATAACAAGTGACGTGGCGGATTCCCGGCAATCCATTATATTAGATCAAGTGGAAAACGGGGTGGCCATACGTATGGCGGTAATATACCTTTTGGCCTCCAAAATAAAATAAGGACTATGATTTTGGATAAGCAGGGAAGTATCACAGTGGTATACCAGGAAGACAGTTCCCTAGAGCGTTTTATCTCTAGGTTCAAGGAATCGTACAGCGCCCTGGGGAATACGCATATTATTGTTAACCTATTCTCCTTTTCGGAACTGAAATCGGGAGATGTTTTGGAATTTCTGGAGTTTTCCAATACCCATAGATCGGCAAACAAATCCTTTGTTCTGGTAACGGACAAAGTTTCCTATGGGGAGATTCCGGATGATATCTGCGTGGTTCCCACTTTACAGGAAGCCCGGGATATCATTGAAATGGAGGATATTGAGCGGGATTTGGGATTATGAAGGAGCCACGGCAAATTAATGGATTTGGATTCGACTTTCCCTATAGGGATCCCTATGCCAAAGAAAAGGCTCTACTATGCCCATACTACCGGCTAGGCAGGCGGTGCCAGAGGGAGGGATTTCCCCCTGACAAAGGCATGAAAATTAAGGGAGGTAAAAAACGGGTATGTGGAAGTATACCCTACGCCTTTTTGTTAAGAAGTTTCGGTTTTCATGCCAATCTTTATCTAAATAGAAACAAGTTTCACGAATTTCTACAGGAAGAATTGAAACCTGGTATACAAGGAAATCGGACGTGCTCCAATTCGGAAATTCACTTTGAAGGCCCGGCTATATGAGGATTACCATATTGGGCTGTTATGCGGCTACCCCTAGGGCCATGACCAATCCCAGTGCCCAGGTACTGGAAATGGGGAACCATATGTTCCTTATTGATTGTGGCGAGGGTACCCAGACGCAGTTGCGCCGCCTGGGTGTAAAGTTCTCGAGGATAAATCACATTTTTATTTCCCATTTGCACGGGGATCATTTTTTTGGACTTCCGGGCCTGGTCTCCAGTTTTCGATTACTGGGACGAAAAAAAGCACTACACATTTATGGCCCCAAGGGGATAAAGGAGGCCATTACCCTGTTGTTGAAGTTGGGCGATTCTTGGACCAACTACCCCTTACATTTCCATGAATTGGAGCGTAAGGCAAGTATCCTGGTTTTTGAAGATGTCCGGGTTTCCATACATACCATTCCTTTGGATCATAGGGTGTACACCAATGGTTTTTTGTTCAGGGAAAAGGTTGGGGAGCGAAAAATGAACATCGAAGCCGTTTCCGAACAGGGAATCGACAAAACCCATTTTCGGCGCATTAAACAAGGAGAGGACGTTACCCTAAAGGATGGGCGCATAATCCCCAATACGGAACTTACCTGGGATCCGCCCAAAGCCAAAAGTTATGCGTATTGTAGCGATACCCTTTTTAAACCGGATATCGTGCCGCAGATAAGCAAAGTGGATGTGTTGTACCATGAGGCAACCTTTCTGGAATCCGAAGTCCACCTGCTTCAAAAAACCAAACATGCCACGGCCAAACAAGCGGGCACAATCGCAAAAATGGCCCAGGTGGGCCATCTAATCCTTGGCCATTATTCCACGCGCTACAAATCCTTGGATCTTTTCTTGGATCAAGCATCGGAAGTGTTTGAAAACGTGATGCTTGCCGATGATGGAAAGGTTTTTGATCTATAACGAAAGAACGGGATGGCGTAGGTTTGCAACAGCTTGCATTCCGGAATCCCTTGGGTGGCGTACCTGTACTAATTTTACTTCGGCCTCGGTGCGTACATACAAAAGCCGACTGCTCTTGGACTGGACGCAATAAAAGGGGGATTCCGTTTCACATTTTCACGGGATTTATGGATCTTTACACAACACTTTAGGCAGACCGCTATGCAAAAAGATCTGGGCGATTATAGAAAATCCTATACGAAGAGTACCCTTAGGGAAGATTCCATTTCCGCTAATCCTATGGAACTTTTTCAAAAATGGTTTCATGAAGTGGAGACCCTTGGAACAACGGATGAACCCA
>JBCCZF010000293.1:0-4786 GCA_039188035.1 Bacteroidota bacterium
CCATAATGCCCACTGCTGCATTATTGACCAGAATATCGATACGGCCAAAATCGTCCAAAGTACGTGTCACCGCATTTTGCACATCCTTGGTAATGCCCACATCACAGGCATAACTCGTGACCTTACCGCCTTGTTCCAAAAGGGTATTGGCTTCTTGATCGCATTTTGCCACATTAATATCACACATGGCCACTTGGGCCCCTTCCCTAACAAAGGCTTTTGTAATTGCCAATCCTATACCATCCGCAGCACCGCTAACCAAGGCCACTTTTTTGTCCAACCTATCCATGTCCTTTATTTTTAAGCCAATAGTGCTCTATTTCCTCCAAGGTCTTACCCTTGGTTTCCGGCAATACCTTGATCGCCAGATAAAGTGCCGGTACCATACAAGCCGCAAAAAACCAAAATGTGCCGTGTGGACCAAGATTTTCCAAAAACCACGGGGTCATCTGCCCCACAAAGGTAGTCCCCACCCAAACGGCCATGGTAGCGATGGACATGGCAACGCCCCTTACTTTAAGGGGATAAATTTCCGATAGCAATACCCACAGGACCGGGCCAAAGGAAAAGGCAAAACAGGCGATAAAAGTGAGGATAAAGGTCATGAGCAAATAGGTATTGTCCACCTCAAAGTAAAACAACAACCCAACCACAACCAGTGAAATCATAATCCCAATGACCCCAAAGGTAAGTAGCGGCTTACGCCCCAGGTCATCAATTTTCCAAAGGGCCACAAAAGTAAACAGCACATTGACGATTCCTATGACCACTTGTCCGCCCAGGGCCTCGCCCAACTGCAGTCCGCCTTCCTCAAGAATCTTGGGGCCATAGTAAATAATGGCGTTAATGCCGCTCACCTGGCTTAGCACGGCCAGGGAAACCCCGATAATCATTGCCAACTTGAAGGGTCCCGAAAGAATGGGTCGAAACCCGGCCGATTCCCGGGAAAGCACCAACGCCACATTTTCAATTTCAAGTAGGGCCTCCTTTTCCCCAACGAAACGCTGTAAAATGGCTTTGGCCTTTTCCTTTTCCCCTTTCATCGCAAGCCAGCGCGGGCTTCGGGGTATGCCAAAGAGCAAAATCAAAAATAGTAGGGCGGGCAAGGTTTCACTACCAAGCATGGCGCGCCACACCTCCGAAACAAAAATCTTCCGTGTTATCCCAGGAAAGGCGGCGACCGTCCCTGAACTGGACAAATCCAACAAATAGGCATTGGCGAAATAAGCCACCAAAATCCCTAGGGTTATTGCCAATTGATACAGGGCCACCAACTTACCTCGATTCTTGGCCGGTGCGATTTCCGAAATGTACAAGGGGGATAACATGGACGCGATACCTACGCCAATCCCCCCTAAAATGCGGTAAATTACCAGACCGTCGAACGAAGCCGATACCATACAGCCAATGGCCGAAAGTGCAAAGAAGAGTCCGGACATGATCAACATATTCTTCCGTCCGTATTTATCGCTCAGAATACCGGCCAGGGAAACCCCAAGAATGGTACCCACCAAGGCAGAGCTAACGTACCAACCTTCCATTACCGTACCCAGATCAAATTGGTTTTTTACAAAACCAATAGTCCCGGAGATAACAGCCGTATCATAGCCGAACAAAAAACCTCCAAGGGCGGCGATCAAGGCCAAAAGAGTTACGTTGTTTTTCACGTTTCTACGGATTTAAAGGTGCCGGATCATGATTTCCCTATTGTCCCAAAAAGGAAATAGCGGCCTTCATATAACCCATGGCATAGGCCATACCGGCATGCCAAGGGGCATCGCAACTCATTTGGGGCGTATGATCTGGGATTACGACCCCATCAAAATTGTTCTTTTTTAAAATGCGTAAGATCCGAAACATATCAATATCGCCCTCGTCTACAAAAACCTCTTTGTAGTGGGGCACTTTCCCAACGATATTCCTAAAATGGATATAACTAATTTTTTCCTGCTGGCTATAGGTATCGGTCGCCTCGTAAACATCCCCTTCGGTCATTTCCGCGATCGAACCCAGGCAAAACTCCAAGGTATTGGATGGACTTGGATTCATATCGATCAGTTTTTGGTACATATGGGGCTGGTAGACCAACCTGGGGGTATCCCGCACATAAGGCATAGGGGGGTCGTCTGGATGTGCCGCCATTTTCACCCCGGCTGCTTCGGCAACGGGCAGGATCTCATCCAAAAAGTACTGTAATCTGCTCCAAAGTGCATCGTGTTTTATTTTCGGCTGCGTTCCTTCCGGAGCATCTTCATCATAGACCATATTCCAAACCATTCCGTTAGGAACGGGCGTATCATCCCCGCCTTCCATACCCACGGAAACAGCCCCTCCGCGGGCATAGGCACCCTGACTTCGGGCCGCGACACCGGCCAACGAAAAGTTATATCCAAAAACAGGGATTCCAGCACGGCCCACATTGCGTATCAACTGCTTTAGATTTTCCATTTGAAGCTCCTTTTTGGGACCATCCAATAGGATATCGTGCCAATGGGCCGGATCAAAATTCTCAATGGCCTCCAATTCCAATCCATGCGCATTGATTTCCTTCTTAATCGCCACCAGCTCTTCATAGGACCATATTGTGTAGGGATCTCCCGCTTTTCCCCAGCCTTGATCCCCGCCTATAGGCTGATCTGCCGTATCCTTATTATGGCCAAAATAATCCACCATATGGATAACCAAATGGGTGGCACCACACTGTTTCGCAAAACTATAATGCTCCGTGTTGAGCATATGCCTATATAATCCGAATCCTAACTTCATCCTAATTGGTTTTTTTGTTTTCCTCTTTAAAAAATCCATTTTCCCAATATTGAACTCCTCTTGGGTTTTTCTACTCGATTATAAGATATGCGTTAAAAGCATCCAAAGCGGAGGAGGTTGTGGCGGCATTTGCCTTCTCTGAGAGGTTGTCCCAAGGTACCCCTGGTAACTTTCTCCCTTGGTCCATGGCCCAATCCAAAATGGCGGCTGTATTGAGTTCCAGGAACCGTGCATATTGCTTTTTCGGCGAATATTGGTTTAAAATCCCCAAATGGCGCATAAAAATCCCTTTAAACTGCTCCGCATCGCTATTGCACTGGTCCGGTTCACAATTGATCTCCTTTAGTATGCCATTTTCATTCACCATATGGGTAATTGTAGCCTCAGCCAAATTGTGGGCACTTTTCATAAAATTCCCGTTTCCGGTTATCCTATGCAAGTTGGCCAGTCCGGTAAGGGCCACCCCTTGGTTATAAGTCCATACGTTCCTTGCCAGGTAACATTCGCCATCCTTGTTCCGTATCCCATCCAACAGTAAACCTTGTGTGTTGAGCAATTCCGAATCCATTATCCACTGCCAGATATCCATGGCCCATTGCAAACAACTTCTACCATTGATATTGCCCGTTTTTGCCAAGTGCAATCGTGTGGCAAGGGTAAAGGCCAAGATATTGCTAATGGTGCCCTTATAGGAAAGTCCTTTTTTCCAGTACAGACCCCCACCACATTTAGGGCTCCATCCCGTACTAATATCCGAAAAGATTATTCGGGCCATTTCCAAATACCTCATATCTCCTGTCCATTCCCACGCATCCATCCAGGCCAGTGCCCACCAGCCCTCATCATCGTAGAAATCATTGATATAGTTCGAACATATCCAAGCTTCTTTGCCATCCTGAGCGGGAACCTCGAACTCTTTTGTTTTTTCGTAGGTAAGACCAACCAATTCCTTTATTGATTCCTCCCCATTGTATTGGCCGTATTGTATTAGTGCCGTCAATACATTGGCCCCGTTCCACCAAGAAGTGGTTTCCCATAAACCAGATTCTTCGTTGTACCAGGCTTGAAGTCCTTCAACCAAGACCCTCGCGCCATTTTCGATGTTGATCCTATTCCTTGCGCCCTTGTCCTCAGTTGGGCCACAGCCCGGATACATACCCAAAAGCAAGGCGCCCAATATCACCATTACGGTTTTCTGTCTTTTCATTCAGTTTACCTCAATGGGCGTTTTTATTTAGAAATGCTTTAATCTCCTCTGGGGTATAATTGCTGAATGTTTCCAGAATTTCATCGGCATCTTGATTTAATAAAGGAGCTGGCCTGAAGATGCTCTGGGGAGTATCGCTAAACCCCACCGGGAATCCCGCGGTTCTTACCTTCCCTACTTTGGGATGTTCAATTTCAATAATCATTTGGTTGTGTTTGATTTGGGGGTCGTTTACCATTTCATCAAAAGTGTTTACCTGGGAACACCACATATCCTCTTTAAGTAAAATGTCAAGCCATTCCTTTGTGGCCTTGGTCTTAAAAACGGCATCGAAATCCAAACGGATTTCATCCCTACCTTCTATAATATTATTGGAGGCATAAGCCTCGGAATCGTACTTGGGCAACCCTATGGTCCGAGCCAGTTTTTGCACCGGGTTCATCCCTATGGCGATGTATCCGTCCCGGGTATGGTACAAACCGTAAGGTGCCCCAAGCCAAGGGTTGGGAATACCACTTTCGCTACGTTCGGGGTTGGAGCCCCGTTGTAAATAGGCCGTAATTTCCTGAATGTGGAACCCCACAATGGAATTCAGCAGATTGGCCTCTATTTTTTGCCCTTTCCCCGTTTGGGAACGGGAATGGATGGCCGCCAGGATGGCCTGATTAATAAATAGGCTTGTAAGCAAATCGGCCTGGCCCACCGCGGTAACCACGGGCATTTGCCCCTTTAGCCCATTTAAAGCGGCCGTACCACTAATGGATTGCGCCAAAAGATCTTGACCCGGTCTTTTTAGATAGGGCCCTGATGAAC
>JBCCZF010000294.1:0-4776 GCA_039188035.1 Bacteroidota bacterium
CAGACACGTAGGGATATCCTACGGATGGTACATAAGGTAAATTCCGGACATCCAGGGGGATCTTTGGGATGTACCGAATTTTTTGTTGCCCTATATCATGAGATCATGGACATCCGTCCAGATTTTGATATGGATGGCCCGGGGGAAGATCTTTTCTTTTTGTCCAATGGCCACATTTCCCCGGTTTTTTACAGTATCCTGGCCAGAAAAGGCTATTTCCCTGTGGAGGAACTGGGCACTTTTCGCCTTATAGATTCCCGATTACAAGGGCACCCTACCACCCACGAAGGGCTACCAGGGGTTCGCGTGGCCTCGGGATCATTGGGGCAAGGCATGTCCGTAGCCATAGGTGCGGCCTTGGCCAAAAAGCTGAACGGGGACAACCACCTTATCTATAGCCTTCATGGCGATGGGGAACTTCAGGAAGGCCAAAATTGGGAGGCGATTATGTACGCCGCAGGCAATAAAGTAGACAACCTTATCGCAACCATTGACCGCAACGGGCAACAGATTGATGGGCCTACCAAGGAGGTATTGCCCCTGGGCGATCTCACTGAAAAATTCAAGGCCTTTGGCTGGGATGTACTGGAGATTGCCGATGGCAATAGTCTTACCGAGGTAATCGCGGGACTGCAGGAAGCCAAAAAGCGCAGTGGGAAGGGAAAACCCGTATGTGTTATCATGGCCACGGTAATGGGCCATGGGGTAGATTTTATGATGCATACCCATGCTTGGCACGGCAAAGCCCCCAATGACGAACAGTTGGCCACCGCCCTGGCGCAAAATCCGGAAACCCTAGGGGATTATTAACCCTCCCATTTTTGAAATATAGATTCCCATCGATTAGGGAATGACCTCATAACAAGTAAGCAGATGACAAAATACATCGATCAAGGCAAAAAAGATACGCGAAGCGGCTATGGTGCCGGAATGACGGAATTGGGCAGGACCCATCCCCAGGTTGTGGCCCTCTGTGCGGATTTGGTAGGCTCCCTTAAAATCCAGGATTTTATCAATGAGAACCCGGATCGTTTTTTCCAGGTAGGTATTGCGGAAGCCAATATGATGGGTATTGCCGCCGGCCTCACCATTGGGGGCAAAATCCCTTTTGCCAGTACCTTTGCCAACTTTGCCACAGGACGTGTGTACGACCAAATCCGCCAGTCCATCGCCTATTCCGATAAAAATGTAAAAATCTGTGCTTCCCATGCCGGAATCACCCTGGGGGAAGATGGGGCCACCCATCAGATTTTGGAAGATATCGGCCTCATGAAAATGTTGCCGGGCATGACGGTCATCAACCCATGTGACTATAATCAGACCAAAGCCGCCACCTTGGCTATTGCCGACCATCATGGCCCGGTCTATTTACGGTTCGGGCGACCCAAAGTGGCGAATTTTACTCCGGCGGAACAGCCCTTTGAAATCGGGAAAGCGTTATTGCTTCATGAAGGTACCGATGTTACCATAGTCGCTACCGGGCATTTGGTATGGCAGGCCCTTCTGGCAGCGGAAAATTTGGAGAACCAAGGCATATCGGCCGAGGTGATTAACATCCATACGATTAAACCCCTGGACGAGGAGGCCCTGTTAAAGTCTGTTAAAAAAACAGGGGCGGTAGTCTCTGCGGAAGAGCATAATTATTTAGGCGGACTCGGGGAGAGTGTCGCCAGAACCCTTGCACAGCACCATCCCGCGCCCCAGGAATTTGTGGCCACCCAAGACACCTTTGGTGAAAGTGGTACCCCGGATCAGCTTATGGACAAGTACGGCCTAAACAATAAAGCCATTGAAAAGGCCGTTTTTAAAGTGTTGGAAAGAAAGTGATGTGGTATCGTTTTTGATGCCATGACGATAGGCTTTAAAAACGAGAACGCTTTATGAAGAAAACACTAGTATTCGTGGCTTTTGCATGGATAGGCATGGCCGCATCTGCACAATCGGGATCCGGTTTTGGGATCAAAGGAGGACTCAACTACGGAGGTAACGGCGATTATTTTGATTCCGCCACCAATGCCTTTGAGGATCCGGACAGCAATTTGGGCTACCATATTGGACTATTCGCCAAGGTGGGCAACCGCATTTACGTACGGCCCGAACTTATGTATACCCGCATCACTTCAGGGTATAACGACGGCGATTTTAAAATGGATAAATTGGATGCCCCGGTACTTTTGGGACTTAAGGTTATCGGTCCTTTGAACGTATTTGCCGGACCGGCCTTCCAGTATATCCTGGATACGGATTTTGACGGTCTCTCCTTGGGCGATGTGGAAAACGATTTTTCTGTGGGACTCCATATAGGAGTGGGCGTAAACTTGGGCAAATTAGGGGTGGATCTTCGGTATGAGCGCGGTTTTAATGAAAACGAAATCTCCATTATCAATGCCAACAACCTGACCACGGGAGATCGCCTGGATACCCGGCCCGATCAGCTTATCGTAAGCCTGTCCTTAAAGTTATACTAGCCAAAGGCGAAAAATAAAAAAAACCCCGGAACCTCAGGTTCCGGGGTTTTTATGTGCGCGATTTAACCTGCACATGATCTTTCTTATGAGGTAGGGGGACTGCTATCGCTATCCAAGTAATCCACAGTACCATCCCCGTCCGTATCCGGAAATGTGATGTTACCATCCATATCGATTTCAATTTCGTCCGTCGTCAGGACGCCATCACCGTCGTCATCCGTGTCGACGGCATTGGGGATATTATCCTCGTCCGTATCATCGTTTATCAAATCTTCATCCATATCAAGATCCTCCATAAACGATGGAATGCCATCGCCATCATGATCGGTATCATCATTTACAGCGAAGGTGTCAAATTTAAACGAGAGCGGACTATACGCTGGGATGCTGCCTTGTATGAGATTAAAATACCCTAGACCCGACGGAAAAAAAATGGCACCGATGCCGTAGCCCTGTACTTGAAAAGTACCATCGGGATTCTCCACAATAGTCTCTCCTCCTTTTACCTTCCTGGCACCCAATACAAATCCCTCTATTAACGCTTGGAAACCAAGGTCATACCATGTTGGGGAAATTGATCGATTCTGAAAAACAGTGCCATCCAAAAGCTGTCCCTCTATTCGTATAAAAGTGGAATCGGCAAAGGTGGGCATCATACCGCTCCCATCACGAGCGCTTAGATAATACACCGTATGGGACACATCATTCTCCTCTGGAAGATCTGCAAAAGCACTGGAGGAAACCAAGACATTTTCTTCCATTACCTGCCCCCTTAAGGGAAGCTTATCGGCATTTTCGCCGGCAATGGTGTCGAACCGAATTTGAAAATCAAAACCTTCCGGGGGATTCTCGAATTCCTCATAATTATAAAAATGAGTCTCCAGATATTCCTGTATTTCCGCATCATTTTCGGCAGCGACCTCCGCCATGGGACGGGGCGGTTCTGCTTCCACACTGGAACCACCATCGTCATTATTACAAGCCCCCAATGCGAGTGCAATCCATAGTATCAAAAAGGTCTGCAATTGTTTCATTCGAAATCTTTAAAGGCGGCAAGATACAATTTTCCCCTATTTTTGCGGGAGGCGTTAACAAACAATTTGGAGGTTCATGCGCATTGACAAATACCTTTGGTGTACGCGGTATTTCAAGACCCGGAGCCTGGCTACCGCGGCCTGTAAAAAAGGACAGGTACAGGTACATGGGCAGGTGGTAAAACCCAGTAGGGAAGTATATCCCCTGGATACGGTCCAGGTACGCAAAAACCAAATCCCCTATCAATTACAGGTATTGGACATCCCCCCAGCTCGTGTTGGGGCCAAGTTGGTAGACATCTACCGCAAGGATACCACCCCCGCCGAAACCTTTGCCCATCAGGATCTTGTAACCTATTCCAAAACCTATTACCGGAAAAAAGGAACTGGCCGACCCACCAAAAAAGACAGACGGGATATTGAGGGCTATATTGGGGATAATGAGGAGGAATGATGGATCAATGAAATCATTTAGCAATGAAGCAATGGGTAGGTGTTGAAATAGGGTGGTTTTGAAAATTTGAAAATGCCCGGTTTCAGTATGGCCTAAGATGAAAGACGTAGGACAAACAGGTTCCAAAACGGTCGGCTTTGGCCCTGGACACCAAACCCAAATACGACCTTGAACCCCGAACTTCCAGACCCCTAAACAAATTCAAACTCAAATACAAACACAAATTCAAATGCAACCTTGGACCTTGAACATTGGACTTGGAACCATGAACCCCAAACCCGAAACCCGAAAATCAATCCAGATATACGGCATCGTTTTGGGCTTGGAATTGCACATGGACATGTTCCTGCAGGGAGGTTGACAGGGATATTCCCTTAAAATCCGCTTTGACCGGGAATTTTTTGTGGTTCCTGTTGACCAATACGGCGGTTTTCAGTTGTTTTAAGGGGGTTTGTAAAAAGTGGTTCACCCCATAGATCAAGGTGGTTCCCGAATTCAGGACATCATCTACCAGAACAACGGACTTATGGGCGTATTCGTTGGAAGGGATGGACGTTTGTACCCCACTTTCAAGCGGATTGGCTTTATCCATCGTTACTTTACACAAGATAACGTTCGCCGAGGTTATCTTCTTAAGTACATTGGATATTTTACGTGCAAAATCCAGTCCGCCACCGTCTATTCCGGCTATAATGATTTCCCTTTCTTCTACATTGCCTTCATAGATTTGATAGGCAATACGCCGTATTTTATGCTGGATCTGGAGGTGCCCCAATATTTTGTTTTCCATAAGAGTGCATGTTTGAAATCAAAGATAGCC
>JBCCZF010000295.1:0-4773 GCA_039188035.1 Bacteroidota bacterium
AAAAGGTAAAAAAAAACCTTTATCGTACTGTTTTCGTATTGGAACGAACTATTCAAGGTATCGTATCCTGTTATGTATCGTGGTTTTTAGCATCCATTTCTTCTTTCCCGATGAGTTAAGGTGCGGACGCTAACAGTTTTGATTTTTAAATCGTTTGTGGGATTTGGTTCGATAAATACAATAACTTACAGTGCACTTGGTCGCAATTTTATAATTAGGAGACTTCACTGTCCTAAAACTCCTAAAACCTATAATCCAACCCAACAACAATATTGAGTCCTGGAGCGGCCAAACCGGAGGAATAGGGCCTATACCTTTGGTCAGTAAGGTTCTCCAAGTGAAATCCCAATTTAGCGGTGTTGGAAAGGGTATATTGGGAGCGAAAGTTGAGGGTATACCAAGAGGGTGAATAGGGGTCGCCATTGGCGTCCAGTTCATAGATATAGGATTTGCTTCGCTCCGAAGGGGCCAAATTCTCGAAAGCAATTTCCCCATTGTAGTTTAGGAACAGATCCGCCCGCAACCTTTGATTCTTCCAGACAAGATGTACGTCCCCAAAAGTAGGAGCGGCATGGCGCGCCGGGGAATCCGTACCGTCCATATTCTTCTCGGTCCCCTCCGTGAGGGTAAGGTTGGAAATCAATGACCACTGCTCCGTTAGAAAGGCCTGCAGTCCCAGTTCCAATCCGTACACATGCGCATTGGCCACATTTTGTATGGCCTGTACATTGCTGGCTTCGCCATTATAGACAATTTGTGATTGCCCATTGAACTGGAAATCCCTTCGGACCAGGGCATCCACCAGATACGTGTAAAAAGCCGTCCCTTTCAAAACCACTTTATCCTTAATGTTCCGTTGTATCCCAAATTCCGTATTGTACGCATATTCCGGTTCCAAATCTGGGTTGGGAACCACCACGGAACCCGGTTCGGAGTCAAACACCTTTCCGATGTCATCAATGTTAGGGGCCCGGAAACCCGTGGATCCATTCCAGGTCACCTGCAAATCGGCTTTAGGAAACCAGCTAAAGCCCAAACTCCCGGTCAAGGCACCGGTACTAAGATTGGCATTGGTAAAAGGGAAGGGGAAAAAGGTTTGGTCAAAAACGGCGTCCGCCCAAACATGGCTGTACCGAAGACCAGAAAGCAGGACAAAGTTGGGTCTGGCCTTGTATTCCCCATTTACGTAACCGGCTACGGTCTGCCAAGTGGCCCCATCCGGATAGCGCGTAGCTGCCGGTAAAAGCAAATCGGTTTCTATATTTCTTTGTTTCCCATTGGACCTTACCTTGTTGAACACGTAGCCTGCCCCATAGTACAATCGCAGGTCGCCTATCTTTTTGTTTTCAAAATCAATATTGGACGAAAAGGCATCCACCCTTTCCCGGTTGGTGAAACGGAGAGCATCCCCAAAATCGCGGTTATTTCGACTTTCCTCAAAATGTTGGTAGGCGTTGGTAATCTTTAGACGGTCATAGAACCTGCCTTTACCCTTGGTAGCTATCTGAAAATTACCCATAAACCATTTCTGGGGGCCGTAGAACCACTCGGCCGAACGAAAGCCGTTGTCTTCTTGTCCAGGTCTTATCAATCGATCATATCTGGAGTAGTCCGAGGTTTCCGAATAATGGAGCCCTAGGGTATAGTCCCATTGTTTATTGGGTCTAAAAGCAATTTTTTGCATGAGGCCTATTTGGTCATAACCTGTGGGAACCTGTTCCCGGGAATTGGGGTTGCCCACTATTTGGTCCTGTCCGTTTTCCCTAACCACAAAACTTCTTCGCAGATAGGATTCCGGTCCATGCGAACCCATTTTTAGGTTTTCAAAATGATTGTAGGAAACACTAGTTAAAAACGCCCAATTCTTTTTGCCTAGGTTTATACGTGCATGGACCGTATTTTCGGTATTGGCCGATGCAAAGCGATAGTTGGCATTCCCGGAAACCGCAAGACTATCCGAATCCGAAAAAACAGCCTTATGCGTATAGAAGTTCATAACCCCTCCGATGGCATCACTCCCGTAAATAACCGAGCCGGGACCAAAGATTACTTCGGTGTTTTTTACCGTAAAGGGGTCTATGGAAATCACGTTTTGGATATTCCCTCCCCTAAAGATGGCATTGTTCATACGCACCCCATCCACGGAAAGTAAGAGCCTATTGGTTGCAAAACCCCTGATCATAGGACTGCCACCCCCCAACTGGCTCTTTTGTACAAAAATCTTCCCGCTATTTTGAAGCAGATCTGCAGAGGTCTGCGGACTGGTAAACGTAATTTCCCTAGCGTTTATGGAAACAATTTTCTGGGGAATATCCTTTTTTTGTTGTTCCCACTTGGAAACGGACATCACTACCCCGTCCAGTTGATGGACCCTAAGGATAAGATAGATACGTGACCCACGTTTCAGAATCTGCGCCTTGGTAGCTTTTCGCAGTTCATAACCCAAATGCTTAAAGGTAATCCGTTCGTTCCGCTGAAAGATCCCTAGATTGCATTGGCCATTACT
The DNA here is from genome assembly GCA_039188035.1 of Bacteroidota bacterium. Taxonomy (GTDB): domain Bacteria; phylum Bacteroidota; class Bacteroidia; order Flavobacteriales; family Flavobacteriaceae; genus Ulvibacterium. Next base: position 2,507 of record JBCCZF010000295.1, read on the forward strand.
ATCGGAAAGGGCCGTACTTGATTTGTCCGCATTAAAAATAGCGACATTAGGAATGGGTTCCCTGGTCTCTAAATCCAAAATACGAATGTTTTGGGCGCTCAATACCATGGAGGCCCAAAAAAAGGCTACAAAGAGCGTTTTTTGTACTACGTAATCGAAACCAGCCCGTCTCCGGGTTGGTTTACATAAGGCACTTTTGCACATGTTAGCGGAACACTTCGTTCAGGACCGCGAGGGACCTGGGCCTTCTAAAACCCTGCAAATGCAATTCATAATACAGTATCAGGGATTTTAACAGTTCCTGTCGGTCGGTTTGGTTCATTGCAATAGTATGCACCTCATCAAAATTTATGCCCAAAAACCGTTTAAAGAAGCTTAAATTTCTATCGGCAATCATGGGATTTCCTGTAAGGGTTGCTACAAACTCCCCTTCCAGAAGGTCAAAATACGACCCCTTCTGAGTCAAGGTCCCCGGATAAAAACCCAGATATTTGGTAAGGGTCAGCAAAAAATAGAGGTGAAAATTAGCGATTTTATCATGGGTGTCCAGCCACTGCAGAGCATTCTTCATAAAATGGAACATCCCGGGATTGCCCTCTTCCTCGTGAATGCTATTGCCCAATATTTCTGCCAAAAAGAAAATCATCGCGTTTTTGGTCATATCCCGGTGCAACGTTTGGTAGGGGTACATGATCTTGGCCTCCCGAATGCGTTCCAAACTACCTTTGTTCCGGTGATAGGCCACCAGTTCCAACTGGGTAAGGGGTTGAAAATACGCTGATTTTAATTTTCCTTTTTTTGAGGCGAGTACCCCCTTTAAAAGATAGGACTTAAGGCCGTTCGATAGTGTGTACATCCGAACGATCAGGCTAGTATCCCCGTATTTTAGGGCAGAAAGTACGATGGCCTGGGTGGTAACCTGCATCGGGTTTGGTTTAGTTGGGGCAAAGATAGCGGTTATTTAAGTGGGCAGTAGGTCAGGACGGTAGCCCGTTGCAAAAAGGTAATACGCTAAAGGAGCCGTCAACAGTCCAAAAATCCACATTATGGGCTAGAAAAAAAGGAATATCTAAAGATTCGCTTCCAGACAAGGGACTAGATTTCATGGGAATCTTTGTCATCTGCCTTTTTCGTATAGCATTTATTATTTCTGTACTTATTCAATAGATTTTTTGGTTGCTTGTGTATAAGAAGTACTTCCCATCCTTGGTTACAAAAGAACGCTATTCATAATTCCCCGTATTTATTTCAATACCCATAGGTATAACTTTTTTGATGACATCTTATGTCCTGCACAAACGTGAAAAAAGTCCTACACCATTGACTTCCCAATTTTTGGGGGTGAAATCAACTGAATAGAACTTTCTAAGTTGTTGTATACCATTTTTGCCGCTACCTACCGACTACAGTAACTGCCCCACTGCCCACTTAAATAACCCCTTGGGCCAACATGGCGTCCGCTACTTTTACGAAGCCGGCAATATTGGCTCCCTTTACATAATTGCAGTACCCATCGTCCTCCCTACCATATTCAATACAAGAATCGTGGATTTCCTTCATAATACCCTTCAATCGCTCGTCTACTTCCTCACGGGTCCAACTAATACGTAAAGAGTTTTGGGACATTTCGAGGCCAGAGGTGGCCACCCCTCCCGCGTTCGATGCCTTGCCGGGGGCAAAAAGTATCTTGGCATCCTGAAAGTTGTGCACGGCATCCAAGGTAGAAGGCATATTGGCGCCTTCCGCGACGCAGATACAACCGTTTTTGAGAAGGGTATCGGCATCATCGCCATTCAACTCGTTTTGTGTAGCACAGGGTAATGCAACATCGCAGGGCACTTCCCACGGTGTTTTGCCCTTATGGTATTCTGCAGAGGGATATTTTTCCACATATTCGGAAATTCTTCCGCGTTTGTTGTTCTTCAGGTCCATAACATAGGCCAGCTTTTCCTCATCGATACCCTCTTTGTCATAGATATATCCCCCGGAATCGGACAAGGTTACTACCTTACCCCCCAGCTGCAATGTCTTTTCCGCAGCAAATTGGGCCACATTTCCCGAACCGGAAACCACCACCGTTTTCCCTGCGATATCATCATCCTTGGTCAATAGCATGTCTTGGGCGAAATAAACGGTGCCATAACCAGTGGCTTCGGGTCTAATCTTGGATCCCCCCCACTCGAGCGCTATGCGGTCGTGCTGGAGGGGCCGCCCGAATGGCAGCAGGTCACGTTCGAAGAAACGGACCAGTATCAGTGGGATCCAGC
>JBCCZF010000296.1:0-4767 GCA_039188035.1 Bacteroidota bacterium
CCTGGGGCTGACCCATGAAATGGCAAACGGATTGTCCTTCAGGCACGTCCAGATAAAAGTAGACCTCCATCCTACGGTCATGGACATGCGCGGGCATGGTATTCCAAACACTGCCTGTTTTGAGTTGGGTCATGCCCATCTGGAGTTGGCAGCTAGTCACTATACCCCCTATAATCATTTGGTGTACTGTGCGATGGTTCGCCGTTTCAAGGGACCCCAACTCCAATTGGTTGGCCTCTTCCAAGCGTACTTTTTTGGTAGGGTGGCTGCTATGCGCCGGGGCGGAATTAAGGTAAAATTTCGCGGGTTTGCCGGGGTCTTCGCTGCGGAAGACCACTTTCTTGGCTCCCCTGCCCACATATAGGGAATCCTTATGTTCCAGGGTATGGGACGTTCCATCTACTTCAACGGAGCCACTTTCCCCAACATTGATAATACCCAACTCCCGCCTTTCCAAGAAGTATTTGGCCTTCAACGGGTCTATGGTTTCCAACGGCAAAGGTTCCAAGGGAACCGCCGAACCCACAATATACCGATCATAGTGGGTATAGCTGAAGTGGATATGGCCTTTTTGCATCAGGTCGTCGATAAGAAACTCCTGACGTAGTTGTGCGGTATCATACTTTTTTACGGCCTCGGGACTCGAGGCATATCGTGTTTCATACGAGATAGGCATAGGAATCGTGGATTTAGTCTATAGGTTTCGCTTAGGCTTAACCATAGTTCGTTTGGTGGATTTTCAGTAAAAATAAAAAAAAATACAATCGATTGTATTTTATTTGTTTTCGTTACTTTTGAACCTAGGGGAATGCCCTTTTCCGATCTAACAACAATTTGTATTTAGAATTGGCCCAAGGCATATGGAAGAAGCGACCATTCATGAGATTGCCCAGGTACTAGGGCTTCACAGTTCCACGGTTTCACGTGCCTTGAACGATAGCAATCGGGTAAAACCGGTAACCAAGGAACGTATTCGTAAAACAGCCGCCGAATTGGGGTATCGAAGGAATCGGATGGCCTCTAACCTAAGGCGGAAAAAGAGCAATACCCTTGGGGTAATCGTCCCTAGAATATCCCGCCATTTCTTTTCCACGGCCATTGCCGGTATCGAGGAAGTGGCCTTCAGGGGTGGGTATAACGTAATGATTTGCCAGTCCTTGGAAAAGCAGGACAGGGAAAAACAGATTATTGACAATCTGATGGAAAATAGGGTAGATGGTCTGCTCATATCGGTTTCCATGCAGACCATGGAGGGCTCCCATTTGGCAGCTTGTGCCGAAAAGGGAATCCCTCTCGTTTTTTTTGACAGACGAATTGCGGATGTGGCGTGTGTAGGTAGTGTGTTGATCGATGACTTTCAAGGAGGGTTCAAGGCCACCGAGCATTTAATAAAAAGGGGGTGCAAGAGAATAATACACTTTACCGGTGCCTCCCATTTGGAGATATACCGGAAAAGATGTGCCGGTTATAAGGCCGCCTTGGAAAAACACGGCATCCCTTTTCAAGGGGACTTTGTTGTGGAATCGGGCCTAATGAAGGAAGATGGCTACCGCTTGATGCGGGAACGTTTAGGGGTTTTGGACGGCGTGGATGGAATTTTTTCCGCCAATGACTTTGCCGCTTTAGGGGCGATGCGATGTCTAAAGGAAGCCGGGAAAACCGTACCCAACGATTTGGCACTGGTAGGTTTTAGCAATGAGCCTACTTCCGAAGTAATCGAACCCTCCTTGACCACCTTGGACCAATCCGGTATGGAAATGGGACGACTGGCCTGTGATCTTCTTTTGGACCATATCGCCAGCGGAGATCAAATAAGCGTGACAAAGACCCTAATGTTAAATCCGAAATTAATCGAACGGGATTCCACCCAAGCCCCACAGGAGGTGAAGTGATAGATCCCTGTAAAAATCCGATAGTATACAATGTGCATAAACTTTTTCAGGCATATCCTGGCGAATAGAATTAAAACAAGTTTTGCAACGGCGAAGCGGTTCCATCGCCTATATGTTTTGGAGCAGCTTTGTTTTTAAAGTGAACTTGTATTAAGTTGTTTTGTTTTAGCGAAACAACTCAAAACGAGTTCAGTATTCCAAAAATAGTAAACAGATGAAACGTTCAATTGTATTTTTTGCCCTACTCCTTCTGGGAGCCCTCGTTTTGATGTCCTCTTGTAAAATGGATTCCAAGAAGAATGTCCCTATTGCGATTTCCATGGATTCCCTAAGGCAGGTACGCTACCAACATATGCTGGACTATCCACTGGACTCCACTGCCATTCCACGCAGCCTAAACTGGGCGGATAGTACGGTTCATAGGGTGGCTTCCAACGATTGGACAAGTGGGTTCTTCCCTGGTAATCTTTGGTTAATTTATGAATTAACGGGCCGGGAGGCCTTTAAGAAAAGAGCAATGGGATGGACTGCCTTTATTGAGCGCGAAAAGAGAAACGGGGGAACCCACGACCTCGGGTTTATGCTTTTCTGCAGTTTTGGCAACGGATACCGGCTTACGGGAAATTCGGCATACAAAAAAACGATCCTGGAAAGCGCCAAGACCTTGTCCACGCGTTTCAACAGTGCGGTAGGGAGTCTACGGAGCTGGGATTTTAATGCGGACATTTGGGAATTTCCTGTAATCGTTGACAATATGATGAACCTGGAATTGCTGTTCGAGGCCACGCGCATGTCCGGCGACAGTACCTTTCATAACATGGCCGTTGCCCATGCAAACACTACTTTAAGGAATCATTTCCGGGAAGATGGCAGTAGTTATCATGTGGTGGTCTACGACACCCTCAAAGGTGCCGTTAAGGAAAAGGTGACCCATCAGGGTTTCAATGATGATTCCGCTTGGGCCCGTGGTCAAGCCTGGGGTATTTACGGTTATACAATGAGCTATCGATATACCAAGAATCACGCCTACTTGGCCCAGGCCCGGAAGAGTGCCGATTTTTATCTGCACCATCCCAAGTTACGGGACGATGGCGTTCCGTATTGGGATTTTGACGATCCCGCAATACCCAACGCACCAAGGGATGTTTCAGCGGCAACGATAGTGGCTTCGGCCCTTTTTGAATTGTACGGCTATACCGGAAATACGGAATATAAGGCCTACGCCGAAAAAGTCTTGGGCACTTTGAAATCCGAGCAGTATTTACTGCCTTCCGAACGGGAAGCCCCCTTTATTTTGGACCATAGCACAGGGAATTGGCCCAAGAAAAGCGAAATGGATGAGCCCATAGTATACGGGGACTATTACTATCTGGAGGCCTTACTAAGAAGCAAGGGCAACTAAAGAGATTATTTTTTCATAACGAATTGATGCTATTTAAGCCCATCGAATTCAATAAGCAAAATAGGTTCCCTTTCTTCCGAACCCCTGGCCGCGGCATAGGCCTTTCTAGCTGGAATATTGGAATTCTCCGTGAGCACCCATGCCGAAGTACAGCCCAAGGCCTTCCCTGCATATTCCACCAGATAGCGAACTATGTTCCTACCAATTCCTTGGTTCTGAAAATCGTCCAATATGGAAACTTCATTCACAAAAAGTGTTGGGTCCTTATCCGGGTGCACATAGTGGAACCCGGAAGCCATACCCACCAATTGATCCCTGGAAAAGGCCAATACTAAATGATGCCGATCATCCTTCAAAAATTCCAAAGCGCGACCGGGCTTTAAGGGATAATCAAAAAGGGCCTCCCCAATAGCCTGCAGAACGGGCAAATCTTCTTCTCTAGCCAGCCGAATTTCAACATTTTTATCCATTTCCTTCCACAAAAAAACCTGTTGGGATACAAAGGCCAACAGGTTTTGTTTCTTTCGGTATTTTTCCACGTATAACTAGTCCCTTCCCCCAAATACTTGCAAGGCCCAATACACCAAGGTGGCCAAAGAGCCCAAAGCCGCGACCAAATAGGTTCGGGCGGCCCATTTTAAGGCATCCTCCGAACCCGCATATTCCTGTTGGGTCACCACGCGTTTTTGCTTTAGCCAGGCCAGGGCACGGTTACTGGCATCGTACTCTACGGGCAAAGTGATAAAGCTAAACAAAGTAGCCATACCCATCATGACCAATCCAGCCACAGCCACCCAATAACCAAAACCGACACCTGCGGCGGCTCCAAGCATTAATCCTCCAAATACCACCCAGGTGGACATTCCCGAAGTAACGCTGACTACGGGAACCAATTTGGATCGCATGGTCAGCCATTCATAGGCCTGGGCGTGCTGCACAGCATGGCCTACCTCATGGGCGGCAACCGCAGCCGCAGCGGCATTCCTTTGGTTATACACTCCTTCACTAAGGTTTACCGTTTTATTTCTTGGGTTGTAGTGATCCGTTAGCATACCCCCTGTAGAGACGACCTTAACATCTCGAATGCCATGGTCATCCAGCATCTTTTGGGCAATTTCCGCCCCACTCATGCCGTTCTGTAAGTGTACCTTGGAATAGTGCTTAAACTTGCTTTTCAATTTTGCACTTACCAGCCAGCTCACTAGGGCAATGGCTCCGATCAATATATAATATCCCATCATAATCGTTTCATTTTTTTAGGTTTATATCAAAGATAATAAGATTAGCACTCCGGTGGGAACGCCCCGAAGGTGTAATACAAAAACCTGGCCAATATGATTCTGAAAGTATCTCGGTTGGAGGTATGTGACAAAAACTGACAAAATGTACGTATGCCACCATCTAATCCCGTTCAAAAACTATACTACTACTTCCGTTATCGTAGAACATCCAAAGGGAATTGCCCTGAACTTC
>JBCCZF010000297.1:0-4767 GCA_039188035.1 Bacteroidota bacterium
AGATAAATATGGGCCAAAAAATTCATAACAGCGAATTTACAAAGAAGCGAACCCCAATTTGGGGGAGATGGATATATTTGTAAAAATTTTTTCAGCACCTATGACATTGATCAAATCCATTTCGGGAATACGGGGAACCATTGGCGGAAACCTGGGCGATAATCTTACCCCCATTGATGCCGTTACGTTTGCAGCGGCCTACGGAACCTGGCTAAAGTCCTATTCCCAAAAGGAGAAACTCACTGTGGTCATAGGACGGGACGCCCGCTTATCCGGAGAAATGATCCAAAACCTGGTCGTTTCCACCTTGGTGGGCCTTGGGGTAGATGTACTGGACCTAGGACTTTCCACGACGCCTACCGTGGAAATAGCGGTTCCCCGGGAAAAAGCGGACGGGGGAATTATACTCACGGCCAGCCACAACCCCAAACAGTGGAACGCCCTAAAATTGTTGAACGAAAAGGGGGAATTCCTAAATGCCAAAGAAGGGGCTAGAATTTTGGAAATTGCCGAAAATGCCGATTTTCATTTTGCCGAGGTCGATGATTTGGGCACAGTGACCAAAAACGATGCCTATATCGATATCCATATCGATGAAGTACTAAAGCTACCCTTGGTGGATGCGGAAACGATACAAAAAGCCAAGTTTAAGGTGGTGGTAGATGGGGTGAATTCTACTGGGGGCATTGCCATTCCCAAGCTTTTGGAGGCCCTGGGTGTGGAAACGGTAAAACTGTATTGTGACCCTACAGGTCATTTTCCGCACAATCCCGAACCGCTCAAGGAACACCTTTCCGACATCTGCGAATTGGTGGTCAAGGAAAAAGCCGATTTTGGCATCGTGGTAGATCCGGACGTAGATCGATTGGCTTTTATTAGTAATGACGGGGAAATGTTTGGTGAGGAGTATACCCTGGTAGCTTGCGCGGATTATGTTTTAGGCAAGACCAAGGGGGATACGGTATCCAACCTATCCTCTTCCCGAGCATTGCGGGACATTACCGAAAAACACGAGGGAAACTATGAGGCCGCCGCAGTAGGCGAAGTAAATGTGGTCAACAAAATGAAAGCGAACAACGCCATCATCGGTGGTGAGGGCAATGGGGGCATCATTTATCCAGAAAGCCATTACGGAAGGGATGCCTTGGTAGGTACTGCCCTTTTTCTAATGCTGATGGCCGAGCAGGGGGGAAGTGTCGCGGAACTCAGGACCGGGTATCCTACCTATTTTATGAGCAAAAAGAAAATACAGCTCACCCCGGATTTGGATGTAGACGGCATTCTAAAATCCATGGCGGGGAAATATCAAAATGAAGAGATTTCCACCATTGATGGGGTAAAAATCGATTTTCCCGAGAATTGGGTGCACCTGCGCAAGTCCAACACCGAACCCATAATCCGTATTTATACCGAAGCCCAGACCCAAACGGAAGCAGATGCCTTGGCGAACAGGATTATTGCAGAAATCGAAGAGGTAGCAGGACTTTAACAAAGTCTCTTGATATCAAATAGAATCCTGTTCCCGTAAATAAGCCTCGCGGGCCAATTTGGCGGTCTTATGCTCCCCGGTATGGCTCCAACCCGGGGGCATAAAAAGGTAAGCGATTTTGTTTTTAATCCCAGGCGCGCGGTACACATCCTTGGCCAGGGCTACAATTTCACCAAAATACACATCCAAGAAATTCCCGGAATCCATGGGTCGGGTAATGCCGTATTCAATTTTCACTTCCTCCTTTTCATCTTGATAGGTGCCAAAAACACGATCCCAAATATTCAGGAGGTTACAGAAATTGGTATCCATATACAACGGATTTTTTGCATGATGGACACGGTGGTGGGAGGGGGTAAGCATAAATTTGCCCAAAACACCAAAACGCCCCTTCTTCATGATATTTTCACCTACATGGATAAAGGCCCCATAGGTGCCATCGATAAACATGACCACAAAGAGCATGGTAGGCTCTACCCCGGCCAAAATACATACCGTGGTACGGATAACGTCCGCATAGGGCGCCTCCAGAAAAAAGTGGGCATACGTAACGGAAAGGTTCATATCCTCCGGGGCATGGTGCGTGGAATGCAGGCACCAGAACAACCGTATTTTATGGCCTAGATAGTGATAGATAAAATGCCCAAACTCCCATACGATATAGGCATAGATAAACCAATACCAGGTAGGGCCGGTCTGAAAAGGGGCATACGGCTGAAACCAACCAATACAGAGGGCCACCATGGCAATGGCGATGAACCGGCCTATAAAGCGGTTGAAAATATAAATCAGGAAATTTACCTTGTAAACCTTGGTTTGTGGCTTTTTGTAGACCAGACCCAAAACAAATTCCAAAAGCACCAAAAGGGGTATAATGGGCAAGATAAACGCCGTAATTCCTTCATAGGTCTCAAATATCCCATAATCCCCGGCCTGCAACAACTCCCAAGCTTGGGATATGCCCAAAAAACCAATAATCTCGTCCAAAAATGTTTTCAAAAAGTCCATGGAAATCCACTTCTTTTATCGCGGTGGAAAGGTAGTAAAAACATAGGGAATACCCTATTGAAAGGCCGGCGGCACCTTGTCCCTGTGTTTCCATCGGCGATGCGTCCATAGGTAAAGTTCGGGGGCCTCCCGAATCTGCGCTTCCGTAAGCTTAAGGAATTCGTTGGTAATCGCATACTTTCCGGTATCCTTGCCACCGTCGGTTATAGGGATGAATTCCGCATTGTAATATCCACGTTTTACCTTGGACACCTTTAAAAATACCACGGCCAGATCCAGTTTTCGGGCCAAGTTTTCCACGCCCATAAAAACAGGCACGGTAACGCCCATAAAGGGGGCCCAATACTGCGCTCTACCCACCTGGGGCGATTGGTCGTTTACCATACCGTATATGGACTGAACAGCATTAATCCGGATCCCCAAGATAGAGGGCATGGTTTCCATTTGGTTAAGCATTTACGTGCCCCATTTTTCACGTATCTTTTTGATAAATCGATCAAAATAGGGGTTGCCTATCTTTTGATATACCGCATAGGGTTTGGAGTTTACGTATAAGCTTAAGCTAATGTTCCATTCCCAGTTTCCATAATGGGAGCAGGCGATAATAATACTTTTATGCTTTTCAAGCTCCTTAAGCACTTCAATGTTAAGCACATTGTATTTACGCTTCACTTCGGCCTCCTTAAGCCCTATCGTTTTTACCATTTCCAAAAACAAGTCGCACAAATGGCTGTAAAACCGCTGTTCTATCCGGTGTCTTTCCGTTTCTGATTTTTCCGGAAAGACCAGTTCCAGATTGGCCTTTACCGTTTTCCTGCGATAGCCTATTACCCGGTACAACAAAAAACATAAAACATTGGAAAGCCCATAAAACAAGGGTCTCGGCAATATGGAAACCATCCATAAAAAAGGGTAAATCAACAGAAAAACGAGGAATTGCATAGGTATCTATAATGGGCAAATATAGCTATATTTGACCCCAAAATCACACAGCTTCATGCAGCAGCTCGATCTTGCGACAATACTGATTATCGGGGCCAACGTACTCGTCTCCATCAAGGGTTTTAACGATTTGGTTTTTTTTGATCGCTATAAATTTGGCATTGCCGCAATCCGTGCCGGACAAAAGGAACGCATGGTGACCTCAGGGTTTTTGCATGTGGATCTGGCCCACCTGTTCTTCAATATGTTTACGCTTTACATCTTTGCGGATGTGGTCATCAACTGGTTTGGTTCCGGAAAGTTTTTGGCCATATACTTCATTAGTTTGGTAGCTGGCAGTCTGCTTGCCCTGTTCTTCCATAAGGACGAACCCCACTACAGTGCCGTTGGGGCCAGTGGGGCCGTGACCGGAATTCTGTATGCGGCAATACTATTGCAGCCGGGAATGGAATTGTTTTTGATGTTTATACCCATCCCCATCCCGGCCTATGTTCTAGGTATCGGTTATCTGCTCTATTCCATTTATGGGATGAAGACCCGTTTGGGCAATATTGGCCATACGGCCCATTTTGGCGGGGCTATTGGGGGGTACATTACCGCATTGGCCTTTCGGCCGGAGCTTCTTTTCTCGGAAACCCTTATGGTAATACTCCTGGCCATCCCTATCGTTATTCTTTTCGTGATGACCAAGATGGGAAAAATATAAAAAAGGCGGCAAGAGCGTATTAACGCATTACATTTTTGTCCTTTCCCGTCAGAGGTAAAAAATCGATATCCAAATACCCTCCACTGGCGTTGTCATCGGAGACTATTTGCGGCTTTCCTTTTATAATCTCAATGGAGTTTTGGTGGATATGGCCCGAAAAAACACCCAAGAGGTTAGGGGCATTAAAAACGGCCTTGTGAAAGTCCAGGGTAGTTTGGGTATGTCCGCTTTCGGGCCATTTTGGACGTCTTTCTATTTTGTAGTTACGATCGGTGGCCGCACCCCAATTTGGATTTCCACATCCAAAGGAAACGTTTTTTCCCGGAGCATACATGGGGATATGGACCAATAAAACCAAGGGCAAGTCCGTCGCTACCTGTTCCAAGAAAAAAGCCAGTTGATCCGCATTAATCCCATAGGTGGAATTGTCCACGGCCAAAAACCGGATTCCTTTAACGTCATAGGCGGTCATTAAAGGGTGGTTTCCCTGGTACAAAGGCAACAATCTATTCGTAATCCAAGTATCCCGCAAAACGTCCAGGGGGCCATCCATTCCCTCGTAATGCCAATCGTGGTTTCCGGCCACATAGATATAAGGAATTCCGGTATCCTTCAATTTGCC
>JBCCZF010000298.1:0-4757 GCA_039188035.1 Bacteroidota bacterium
CTGATGTTGTTGCTGAATTCCTTTGTATACTACGGCATAGGATATGGCCTGCTATCCGGGCACGAAACGGGGGAACAACTTCTAGGACTTTTTACCCTTGGCAATGCCCTGATCCACTTTTTGGTGAGTACCTACGTCTATCGGAAAAAATTAGCGGATAAAAATCTTTTCTATCTGGTATCCGGGATGGTGTTGATCTTCATCACTATTGCCATTCCAGTTCAATTAAACGGCCATTGGGTAACCCTTTTGTGGGTTCTGGAAGCAACCTTGCTTTTTTGGATCGGGCGCAGCAAGAAGATTTCCATTTATGAAAAATTGTCCTACCCGTTAATGCTCCTGGCCACCTTGAGCCTTTTGCAGGACTGGAATCTGGCCTATGATTCCTTCGCCAAGGATAATTTGCCCCAACCCTGGTTTAATGCCACCTTTTTAAGCTCCTTGCTTGTTGTAGCCGCCTTTGGGGGCATCCATTGGATTTCCCAAAAGTATCCCGTGGCCCAAACCAGCAGATCACAATCCGTGCCGGAGCGTTTTATGATTTTTGCCGTCCCCGGCATGTTACTTGGAGCGCTGTATTTTACCTTTTATCTGGAACTGGATAATTATTGGCAACAATTGTATTTGGATTCCAAGGTAGCGGGCACCTCCCTTAACGGCGATTATTCACCTGGCACCTACAATACCTATCTGCTTGATTTTGGAAGAATATGGGCCCTAAATTACAGTTTGTTGTTTTTGGCCGTTTTGGCTTTAGTGAATATAAGGTTCCTTAAAAATAAGGTTTTGGGCGTAGTCACCCTTAGCCTTGGCATTTTGGCAGCTTTTCTTTTTCTGACCGGCGGACTTTATCTGTTCAGCGAGTTGCGCGAGGGGTATTTGGACCGGGAACTTTCCGAATATTACGAAATAGGATTTTTTCATGTGGGGATTCGGTACATCGCCTTGGCCTTTTTTGCCCTGCTGCTCTTCGCCCTAAAAAAGCTGGGCGACGCAACTTTTATGAAGATTAACTTTACGATACCGTTTGAACTGTTCCTGCACCTTGGCATCCTGTGGATCTTAAGCAGTGAATGGCTCAACTGGATGGATATTTTGGGATCTGGCCAATCCTATAAACTGGGCCTTAGCATTCTTTGGGGCACGTACGCCTTACTGCTCGTTGTTTTAGGTATCTGGAAAAACAAAAGGTATCTTCGCCTAGGGGCAATGGTGCTATTCGGCTTTACCTTGATAAAACTGTTTTTCTATGATATCGCGTCCTTGGATACGATTCCCAAAACCGTAGTTTTCGTTTCCCTGGGCGTGCTTCTACTTATTGTCTCCTTCCTTTATAATAAATACAAAGACCGTATTCCCGATGACGAAGACGTTTAGCTTTTTGTTCCTGGCATGCCTATTGTCCCTCGGCCGGGCCCTTGGGCAAATGGATACCTATTCCTATAAACAACCGCTTCGGGGAATCCAGGAACCCTGGCATGGCATTCCCGTTCCCGACGCCCTATTTAGGTTTGTGAATTCGAGTATGAACGATATCCGGATTTACGGAATAACCGAAAACGATACTTTGGAAGCCCCTTATCATCTTCTCGTCCACGGGCCAGAAAAAACCAGACAAAAAATCGATTTTAATAGGCTAAATACCAGCTCCAACGCACTGGGACACCACGTAACCTTTGAAGTCCCCAGTGCAACACCGATCAACACCATCTATTTGGATTTTAAGGCCAAGAACTTTGACTGGCGCATTTCCTTGGATGCCAGCGATGACGCAAAGCAGTGGTATACCCTTTTAACGGATTATCGAATCCTTTCGATAAACAACGAACAGACCGACTATCAATTTACCGAACTTCATTTCCCCAGGGCGCAATACACCTATTACAGGATCCTCATCCAAACCGATACCGAACCAATGCTGGAGATGGCCCGTATCTACAGCACACAAGAAAAGAAGGCACAGTATCGCGCTTATCCCAAAACAACAACGATGGATGAAGAAGGCAAAAACACGGTGATAACGGTAGACCTACCGCACCGGTTCCCTGTAAGCTTTCTGGAGGTGCAGGTAAACGGGCAAACAGACTACTACCGCCCTGTTAGGATAGACTATATGATGGACAGCTTAATTACCGAAAAAGGAATCAAGTATCGCTATGCAAAACTCACCCAAGGACTGTTGACCTCTAGGGAAAATACTGGGTTTCCCTTTGCAAGTACGCTGACCCAAAAACTGCGCATCACCATACAAAACCAGGATAATCGTCCCCTAAAAATTGATGGGATACAGGTAAAGGGTTACGTACATGAACTTGTGGCCCGTTTTGACAACCCGGCTTCCTATTACTTGGTATATGGTAAGGAAAGGGACTTGGCACCCCGATATGATATTACAAAAGCGAATTCCCTTCCCAAGAATCCCACATTGCTTACCCTGGGGAACGTATCCCGGATTCCCAAGACCCCGACCTTACAACAAACACCTCTTTTTGAAAACAAAATATGGTTGTGGGCCGTAATGGGCGCGGTCATCGTAGTTCTGGGGTTTTTTACGTTACGCATGCTGCGCGCTAACTGATTTGTTTGGATGGAAAACGAAATACCGAAGACGGCACCCTGTTTTTGCGGACAACTTCTCCCTTTGCCTGCAACAAGCGACGATAACCCGTTCCAGTCGGCAATAACGGTTTCCGGTCGCCCCGAAAAGAGGGCCAATTTTGAACCTGAAACCCGAAAAAAGCTCAAGTACAAATTCCCAATCCCAAAACAGGTACAAACTTTGAAATTGAAACCTTGAACCTGAAACTTGAATTTGTATTTGTATTTGTATTCGACCTCCCCTATTCCACGACCTCATAGGTTTTTAGGGCATACCCCAAACGTCCATCCCCGGAAATGGCTTCTACAACAATCACATACTCCCCGATGACATCCCCATTATAAAAGGTATGGGATGCCTTTCCTTGTGGGTCTACCTCCAATTCCGGTTCCCAAAGCAATAGCGCCCTTAAATCCGGTTTTTGTTGGGAGATGGGAACGGGATATTTGTATTTGGGGGCATAGAACTCCTTGACTGGGGAAAACACCCTAACGGTGGTATTAAGGGTGCCCGGCAGGGGTTTGGTGCCTCCCTGGAGCCCTACCCCGTTTTTGGTATATATAGAGATAATATGGCCCTGGGAAGGGGCCTCCAACGGATTGACCTCCGGAAAGACCGTCAAATACTGTTTCCTGAAGTTCTTTGCATATTTAACAAGCTCCACACTTTCCACAATCTCGGGAGACGTACTGGGGACAAACTCGTACTCATATGCCTCCAGAAGCCTTCCATTCACGGCCAACAAAGTAGCTTCATGTTTGCCTCCAACGACATGGGCCAACATAAAGCCATCCGGAAATTGTTCGATCTGGATTTGATTCCCATAGTTGAACAACAAAATACTGTACAGGCCATAGGACCACTTTTTCTCTTTTTCCCGTATCGCATCACCATCAATGATCACATCAGGTTCCCCATAGGCCTCATAGGCTTTTTTCCGCTCCGGGCTTATCCGATAGCCTTCCACCACAACCTCATCCAGTTGGGTGACCCCAAAGAGGGAATCCAAAGCAATTTGGGCACGAAGGCGTTCTTGCCTGGCCCTTGAAGCGGATTCCAACACCGGATCTATCCGGATTATTTCCGGCTTGCGCACATAGGCTATTTTTGGAGGTTTCAAGGAATCCAAAAACAAGGCTTTACCGGACTTTTTTCGGGACGAGACAGCTTGCAAAAATATCCGCATCCGTTGCCCGTGGGCATCGTCCAATAAAAACTGAAACTGTCCTAAACTGTCCGTGGACAGGGTATACAATGTGTGCTCTTTTCCAAAGGTCATCAAAGTAAGGTTTTGATAGGCCAAAGGCCTGTTTTTCGGGAAGGTTGTCCGGGCCCTGCCCCGTACCATAAGTCCCGGCTCGGGCGGGAAGTAGTGAATCCCCCGTTGTTCCACCGGATATTTATAGTTACGCCAACCTTGGGTAAGCATTAAGGCATCCAAATCATTGAAGCGTTCCGGGTTTTCCTCCTGAAAGTAATATCCGGGATCTTCTATGGCTCCCCTTAAATCGGAAGTCAGTAAAAAATAGGATTGGATGGTCTCTACCAGATTTTCGCCCCTATGCGCCTTTTTCATGACCAAAGCGGAAGCACTTGCCGCCGACGATTCCCCTCCTGAGACCTGCATTTTGATATCCAATCGGGTTTCCTCCCGCCTCGTATAACTTTCCTTATCGGCCGCAATGGTTATGCCTAGGGAATCTGATTTGTTCCGGTTAAAGAACAACCGTTCGGCCACAGGTTTCCTGTCCTGGTCCATTAACCTAAACTCGATTATGCCTTCCGGGAGTTCATTTGCAGGCATAATATAAACCAATTTCCCATCCCGCAAAGGCCCTTCGATCATGTATTGGCCCATTCCCCTGCAGCTGGCCTTTATAAAAACACGACCTTTTCCCGTAGTAGAAGTTGCTTGAATACGAATACTATCCGTCAACTTCTCCACGGCGAGGATACTGCCCTCAACCTCCGCCCTAGGCAGAGCATACCTTCCCGGGGAATCGCCTTCTTTACGGGGATTTACCATGGCATAATAGCCCGAGTTATTGCCAACGTCGAGGAAAAAAGTGCCCATGCCCAAACTATTTCCTTCAAAATGAGCTACGCGCTGACCGGACAACTCGCCCGGCTCAGCATCCTCAACTACGCGTAAGGAGTA
>JBCCZF010000299.1:0-4745 GCA_039188035.1 Bacteroidota bacterium
ATGTCCACGTCCGCTGGCGGGGCAAAGCCCAATTTGGTGGCGAGGAAATAGTTGGCCCCCGCAACATGCAGCAAAGCTTCACGTACGGAGTTTACCCCCTCCGATGGTCGCCAATCATACTGTCCCTCGTCAAAAGCTTCGGCCAATTGAATTACTTGTCCCTGATTGTAGACCAACATGCCCTTTATGGATTCTTGGGTCAAGTTGTCCTGGGCGTTGCCCATAATTAGGGCCATAAACGCCAATGCGGTAATCGTTTTTTTCATTTTTATAGGGTTTAAGGGTTCTTTTTTGGTTGCTCCCTTTTTCTACAAAAGGGTGTGGTACAGTATTGTGAATACTGGAAAGGCGGTAATGCCCGGTTTCTTCGGCCTCATAGGTCCTATCCATAGATTCGTGTGAATGAACTCAAGACGCGTTCAATGTACAAAAAAGTCGTCCTGCATGCTCTTGGGCGGGATTATTTAACAGTCTCGTTGTCCATAAAGGGATATCTGTACTCTTCCGGTGGTACAAAGGTCTCCTTGATCAATCTTGGGGATACCCAGCGCAACAGGTTCTGTGCAGATCCCGCTTTATCGTTGGTGCCGGAAGCCCGGGCCCCGCCAAAGGGCTGTTGGCCAACCACGGCCCCGGTGGGCTTATCGTTTATATAAAAGTTGCCCGCGGCGTTTTGAAGTGCTCGGGTAGCCTCGTCTATTGCGTAGCGGTCCGTGGAAAGTACGGCCCCTGTGAGGGCATATTCCGAAGTGGTGTCCACCAGCCTTAGGGTTTTGTCCCAATCCGCATCTTCGTAGACATATACTGTGACCACAGGACCAAAAAGTTCGGTTTCCATAGTGGTGTACTTGGGATCGGTGGTCACGATTACCGTGGGCTCCACAAAGTACCCAGTGGATTTGTCATATCCCCCCCCAACAAAGATCTCGGCCTCTGTATCGCTTTTGGCCTGGTCAATGTACCGGGCCAACTTGTCAAAGGAACCTTCGTGTATTACAGCGGTTATGAAGTTGCCCATGTCCGCCGGTGATCCCGGGGGATTGAAGGAATCTACATCCTGTTTTACCTGGTCCAGGATTTCCTTGGCGGTAGATTTGGGCAGGTATACCCTGGATGCCGCACTACATTTTTGTCCCTGGAACTCAAAGGCTCCCCGTATAATTGCTGTGGCCACTTGTCGGGATTTGGCGGTAGGATGCGCCAAAATAAAATCCTTGCCCCCCGTCTCGCCCACAATTCGGGGATAGGTCTTGTAGGTGTGGATGTTGTTCCCGATCTGTTTCCAGAGTTCCTTGAAAACATAGGTGGAACCTGTAAAATGGATTCCCGCAAAATCAGGGCTGGCCAAAACGGTTTCCGTAATCATGACCGGATCGCCATACACTACGTTGATTACCCCGTCCGGAAGGCCGGCTTCCTTGAAGATGTCCACAATGACCTTGGCGGAAAAAATCTGATGGTCACTGGGTTTCCAAAGTACCACGTTCCCCATCATGGCAGCGCTAGCGGGTAGGTTTCCGGCAATGGCCGTAAAGTTAAAGGGGGTTACCGCATATACAAATCCCTCCAGTGGCCGATACTCCACCCGGTTCCAAATACCCTCGGCAGAATCCGGTTGCTCCTCGTAGATTTGGGACATATACGTTACATTAAAGCGCAAAAAATCGATCAATTCACAGGCGGAATCAATTTCGGCCTGATGGATGGTCTTGGATTGGGCAATCATGGTTGCGGCGTTGATTTTGGCCCTGTAGGGACCGGCAATGAGTTCGGCCGCCTTTAGGAAAATCGCCGCCCGCTGTTCCCAGCGAAGATCGGCCCAGGCGTCTCTGGCCTCCAATCCGTTTTGTAGCGCCTCCAAAACATGTTTTTTATCGGCCAAATGGTACTGGCCCACCACATGCTGGTGGTCATGCGGTGGCGACATACTACGGGTGTTTCCCGTTTTAACTTCGGAAGATCCAATATACAAAGGTACTTCAACCTTTCCCTTGAAATACGCGTCATATTGCTGTAATACGGCCTCCCGTTCGGGAGTGCCGGGAGCATAACTCTTAATGGGTTCGTTGATTGCCGTAGGTACTTGAAAAAAACCTTTGCCCATACTATTGTCCTTTAGATGTTACAAAACATACAAAGGTAGCTAAAGGAAGTTATATCCCTAACAAATGAACGGCGGAAAAAGAAAGCTTTTTGGTTTGTACATATGAGGTAGCAACGGGGATGTAGATCCCTACGCTAGTTCAACGCAAAGGGCGCGTGGAAGCGGAAAGTGGGAATGTACACGCGAAAACGCTCGGTAGAATTGAAATTGATCATGTTGTAGTGCCCCTTCATGGCCCCAATAGGCGAGGCCAATAAACAGCCGGAATTGTAAGTATGCGATTCCCCGGGGCCAATGACCGGTTTTTTGCCGATGACACCTTCGCCGTCCAAAATCTCCAAATCGTTCAAGGAATCGTAAATACGCCAATGCCGCGAAGTCAATTGCACGGAATCCTTGCTCTGGTTTTCTATGGTAATGGTGTAGCCAAAGGCAAAGTGCATCTTATAATTCTTAAAGAACGTGCCCTCAAAAGTGGTCTGTACCGAAATTTTTATGCCCTTGGTTACCTGTGTTATCATTTCCTAATTACAATCTAAAAAACGTTCCATGAAACCTCAATGGAAACCTATAACGCTAAAATATGAAAAAAGGTCTTCAGAATTAGATATTTAACAATAGTTTTAAAAGTAACGGCATCCTTGGCAGGGAAATGGGATAAAGCCGGAACCTCACCGATCTCCCACAGAAGAAATTGCCGTAAACAAACTATAATAAATAGCTAATTATGAGCAATATAAACAACAATTGGTTCTTGGGAAAACAAAAGACGGAATGATCGGTATAGCACGCCTTTTTTCTGATGTATGCCCGCTTGATCAAGGCAGCTGGGGCACTTGGGGACATTGGGATCTAAACGGACTAAACGTATTGGGCCTGGGGCCTTCCCATATTAATTGCTAATAGTGCGCGAGTTTACGGATCCTATGCCAATGATACTGTCGTATAAATCCCCAAAATCCCGATAGTACACTAAAATCAAATACGTGTTTTCCGTAAAGTGATAGTTACCGGAAACCGTGTTCAGGTCCACAGTGCCGTCTTCCCTTTCCACCACGTACTTGTAATTATAAAAACCTTGTTTAAACAGAAGGTTTGCCTCCATCATCCCTGTTTTTTCATTGTAGGCCATCTTGTTTTCATCGGTAAGGGCATAGTTGTTGTACTTCCCAATGACATACACCTTGTCCAAGGCAAGGACCGGATCATAGGGCAAACTAAAGTGTACGTTGGTGTACTCCGCTTCCCGGGAAGTGTCCTCCCCCTGAAGGGTGCGTACTACAAAATCCCCGTTGATATCCGGGAAATAGGTGTAGGGATCCCCGGCCCGGTAATTGTCCCCAAAAAGATAATGTTGGTAAAGATCCCCCAGTTCTATCCTGGAAATCTGGGCGGTAGGGACCCGTAGGTCGCTCGTATCAAAATTCAGGAATTCGTTGCTCCCAAAAAAACTGGTCTCCTGGTCGTAACGGTATACCAGTTCATTGCCCAGGGTAAACTGGGGTTTTATGTGGTAAAGGGCCGTGGGCCAATAGTAGTTTTGGATTAGGGCCACCTTTACCTCTTTTTTGGGATTGATCAACTGAAAGTCGTTGGAATTTACGGTAAACTGGACCACCTGTTTTTCGTTCAGAAAGTTGAAATCCCTGGAGCGTCGGGTTAGCCCGGCCACAGCGACCAAATTCCGATAGACTACAAATCTTCTGGAGAATTGCAATTCGTAACTGCTGTTGTACACTTCAATGAGGTAATTGCCGCTTACCCGTAGACTCACATTTTCGTTGGGGATCGTAAGTCGGTAATTCGAGTAGGGCTGTAGGGTGGTGTAGCTGTTTTCATAATCGATGATACGCTGGTTGTCCACCCCCCTTAGGTATTGGGATTTTAACAGGTCCGATGGTGTCCAGTCATAATCGCAATGGATTATTTTGTAGTAATAGTCCTGTTCATTGGCGAGCAGGTCGTCGAATTCCAGAAAAAAGGATTCGCCCAATTGAATTACGGGAAATTGATCTTCGGTGGGTCCCTTAAAGATGATGGACTTGATGTTCCAGGGCGGTTCTACCTCTTCTTGGACCTGGGCAACAAGGGAGGATACAACGAAAAACAGAAAAATCTGTTTAAGTAATATTCGCATTATTCCGATATCTTGGGGAACAAAGGTAAACAAAAAGCGTGCCCGTAAAATTTACGTCGTTGTACGGACTAAAATTCTGATTAACGACTTCTGTCGATATGCCTTTTTGCTCTACCTTTATTCCATTATGGACGGGATCGGGCCTTGGTTTGCGCGAAAATTTTGTTGCCGCCTCCGGACCCTACCGGTTTTAGAGGCTTTACGCTTGATTTATCCGTTTTCGGATACCCTTTTTTTCCCAAAATAGTATAGGGTCGATCTGGGGAATATTTCCAAGTTAAATTGTATTGATTCTAAATAAGCTAAAAAAGGTTTGTTTTTATTGGGTTTCCCCGTTTTATAGGTGGTTTCACCCCCCAAAATTATGGGCTTTATTATGAAAACTTTTTTTTATATAGTATTTTTGCAGCCGTATTTGCTAACCTAAGGTCTATTTCATATGTCCAAAGACATCCGTATTAAAAAAGGCTTGAACATCAACCTTGTTGGAGCCGCGGAGCAAAC
>JBCCZF010000300.1:0-4716 GCA_039188035.1 Bacteroidota bacterium
AGGTATGGCCACCGTGGCCGGTGCGGTATTAGGGGCCTATATCGATTTTTTAGGTGGGGAAAGCGAAGTCCTAAAGCTTGTATTCGCGAAGCATCTTTTGGCCGCTTCCGTTATGGCGGCCCCAGGCGCCATTGTTGTCTCCAAAATGTTATACCCACAGACGGAACCCGTAAATACCAGTGTGCACGTATCTTCGGAAAAAATAGGGTCTAACATCCTGGATGCCATCGCCAACGGCACCACGGAAGGCCTAAAACTGGCCATGAACGTTGGGGCCATGCTCCTGGTTTTTTTGGCGGTTATCGCTATGCTCAATGGCATTTTGGAGTTGGTGGGCCGTATAGGATCCCTAAATGTTTGGATTGCGGAACATACCGCCTATGAGGCCCTCTCCCTGGAGGCCATGCTTGGAACCGTTTTTGCCCCCCTCATGTGGCTTATCGGGGTAGCTAAGGAAGATGTTATGCTTATGGGGCAGTTGTTGGGCATAAAACTGGTGGCCAGTGAATTTGTAGGGTATGCCCAATTGGCACAGCTAAAGGAAATCGCAAATACCCCGCGCCTTACGTATAATAAATCCATTGTTATGGCCACCTATATGTTGTGCGGTTTTGCCAATTTTGCTTCCATAGGCATCCAAATCGGGGGTATTGGCTCCCTGGCCCCCGGGCAACGCAAGACCCTCTCGGAATTTGGCCTAAAAGCCCTCATAGGAGGTACCCTCGCCTCCTTGATCTCGGCCACCATCGCCGGAATGATTTTGGGCTAGAAGCTTCCCGACCCCTTAACGGGGAAAGGCCAACTCTGATGTTATATCCAAGGTGCTGAACCCGAGAACAAAGCTTCAATTAAGGACGGAATGTCTCCCTCTTACTAAGGAGGGATTAAGGGAGGTGTGCTTAAAAGTCTTACGGGGTGTACGACAAATTTCACGATTCATGGATTTTCCGGTCTGTTCGAGGAGCCTGCCTCGCCGGCAAGACGGGGTTGGGCGTAGTGCCAGTACTCTTATAATTTTGGGAATCGGCGGCGTCCTGCCGAGAACAGTTGCCCGTTCCTCGCTCACACACCCCTGAATCCCCTCTTGGTAGAGGGGACACTCAAACGCAAGACCTTTTTTTGAAGGAAACTTGTCCATCATGGGGTTTCCCTCCTAACAAGGAGGGATCAAGGGAGGTGTAAAAAAGGGGATTGAGACTAAAAAGTGAAATTAGTCGTGCACCCGTCTTACGGGGACATACCTCATAATTACAAGAATTTTCATGTTTTACTTTCCACTGGAACCAAGGGGGTATATTTCCTGGAAAAGAATGCTTCCAACCCAGGTTAGGGGCACTCCCACAAACGCAAATGAGCCTAAGTTTGAATAGCCCCTTGTCTCGTAAGGAAGACTTCTTTTCGTTGATAATTCATTGATAACCTTAATTGATTTGACTAGGGAGCCCTATAATGTCCTATTATCTTTGAAAGATTAATTACGATTTCTTCCCAAGCTTGTGCAGACCGCAGCCGAAGTGGAGGAGTTTAATAGAGGTTTATGCAACAATACCACGACTTACTACGGCACGTTTTGGGAAACGGCCATCAAAAACAGGATCGCACGGGAACCGGAACGCTAAGCGTATTTGGCTACCAGATGCGTTTTGACCTGGAGCAGGGATTCCCCATGGTCACCACCAAAAAATTACACCTCAAATCCATTATCCATGAATTGCTCTGGTTTGTAAAAGGGGATACCAACGTTGGGTACCTTCAGGAAAACGGGGTACGTATTTGGAACGAATGGGCCGATGAAAACGGGGATTTGGGCCCGGTCTACGGACACCAATGGCGCAATTGGAACAGCGAGGAGATCGATCAGATCAAAAACGTAATCCATTCCCTAAAGCACAATCCGGACAGTAGGCGTATGTTGGTCTCCGCCTGGAACCCCGGCGTACTGCCCGACACCTCAAAATCCTTTGCCGAAAATGTGGCCAACGGCAAGGCCGCCCTTCCGCCCTGTCATGCCTTTTTTCAATTTTATGTGGCGGATGGGAAATTGTCCTGCCAATTGTATCAGCGCAGTGCGGACATCTTTTTGGGAGTCCCCTTTAATATTGCCTCCTATGCCCTCTTTACTCTTATGGTGGCCCAGGCCTGTGGCTATGCCCCGGGCGAGTTTGTCCATACCTTTGGGGATGCCCACATCTACACCAACCATTTGGAACAGGTACAGCTTCAACTCGGTCGGGATATCCGGCCCTTGCCCAAAATGGTCTTAAATCCCGAGGTCACTGATCTCTTCGCCTTTACCTTTGACGATTTTACCTTACTGGACTATAATCCCCATCCCCATATTAAGGGTGCCGTGGCGGTGTAAAGGCTTGATGGTTTCTTGGTTAAGCGATTTAGTGAAT
This sequence comes from Bacteroidota bacterium, assembly GCA_039188035.1. GTDB lineage: Bacteria > Bacteroidota > Bacteroidia > Flavobacteriales > Flavobacteriaceae > Ulvibacterium. Next base: position 2,400 of record JBCCZF010000300.1, read on the forward strand.
TACCTGTTCAACACCCAATAGACCTCAAAGGTTCTAAAAACAGATCTGGTTTTCGCAAAAGAGTATGAGTCTAACATAAAATCCGGATTGGATTGTGCAACGAGCCCTTTCCCTTCGGTCCCGTACCAATGGTACATCCCTTTTAGAGCAAACCCGTAAGCCTATTGCCACTCATATTCGTAATACGTTCTTTGATAGCTACCATCAGGATACAAATCAAAAACCGAAAAACCGCAACGGGTACTGTGGAACGCCTCGGAACGCCACCAATTGCCACTTACGGCACCGGAACCTAAATAATCAATACCGTCATAACTCATTTTATCCAATAAATGCAAGTGACCACTAATGCAAAGCCTCACCTGGGAATAGTTTCGTAAAATGGCCCGCACATCATGGGAATCGGAATGCATTAATCCGCCGGATACGCTCCATAATCCGTTCTCCGATTTTGCCCAATCAAAAATACAGGTCGATAAAATGGGAATATGGGACACTAGCATAACATTGCTCTGGGGGGCGGTGCTGTCCAGTTCATCAATTAACCACTCCCTTTGTACATCATCGATAAAGGCAGTATACCACTTATCCCCCTTTGGCTGGGTACTGTCCAGCACGATAAATTTCCATGGGCCCTTGGTAAAGCTATAAAACCTATGCTGTAGTTCCATCTCGTCCAAAGCCCATTTTTTTCCGTAAATCGCATCGGCTCTTGGTCCTCCGCCCCATATGTCATGGTTGCCTATGGCATAATGTACCTTTCCGGGCAGGGCCTTCTTTAGGGAATGCCATACTTTCCATTGGTTCGAGACCTTGTTCCGATCTTGTATTTCCAGAGCATCCATAATGACATCCCCAGTGTGAAAGATGACATCTGGTTCCGGGATTACCTCATTGACCTTTTCTAGAAATAAACCCATATGTTTGGGGCTGTCCTTATCCTCTAGAACATGGGTATCCGTGAACTGTAAAAAACGCAAGGCCTCTTTGTCAGGTAAAGGGAATGCGCTTTTTTTGGAATCAAGGGCCTTGGCGGATCCAAAGGCCAAGGAAGTAGAACCCAAGGCCAAGGTTCCCATAAATTTTCTTCGAATCATCGGACGCTATATTGGTTCCTTAAGATACGCATATCTTTTGATTGGGTACTGTTATGTTATTGTAAACTCCACGCAACGGTTTATATCGTATTTGGTTGGTCATTTTTGGCATGCCCCCCTTGCCTATCCGCTCCTGCAGGTTTGCACCTTAAATCCGCAAGTGTGCATTCGCGGGCATTTAAGATAGCTCAATTGGTGGTGGCGGGGTGCCGGGGATTTCATATCTGGTCGAACTTGATACGAGCATTAACAAAAAAGACCATGGCATAATGGCAAATAGACCTGACCCGCTTTAAAAACCTGTCAGGTCTGTTCAGGGCAAAGGTTGGAATCACTTAAAACCCATCGTTTAATGGTATTTAGTACACCTAAATATACCACAATGCCTGCGCAATGCCCCCACTTGTTATTTGGACAAAAGCCTTAAAAGGGTATTCCGTGCAAACGGGGGGATGTCCACCCCAAACTTTGAATAGACCTCCTTGGGAATACCTAAATCCGCAACATAAACCGCTACGGACGGGGGCAGGTTAAAAAGGATTGTTTTGGGAGCCGCCAAACTCAGTACTTGGTGCGCATGGAAATAGGGAACATCCACCGACCCTAAAAACCCGGTGGGGATATCCAAGGAAATGCGGTGGCAGTCACGGGCATTTGCCTTTTCAAGCGTGCTCAACAAATCTGGCGGTAAGGGAAGACGCTGTGAAAACCCCAAATAGGCATCAATCCAAACCTCCGGATTTTCCAGCGGCTCCGTTTTCGCCCCAAAAGCAACGGCCCGATCCAGTTGTTTTTTAGGGAGTGTTTTGGCAAGAGGGGTCATGATATCCAAATGAACCGTAAATCCCCAGGCCGCCAATCTTCGGGCAGCCACCAATCCGCCCCCACCATTGTTCCCATTGCCTACCCCCACTAATATCGTGGCATTGCTTGCTATTCCGGACAATGCGACTAGATGGGCCAAGTGGAGTCCCGCATTTTCCATCATCAATTCAATGGGAAGATTATAGTGCTCCACGGCATAATAGTCCATTTCCTTAAAGCGGTCCAAAGACAATCCCTGTTCCTCTTTTACGATGAATTCGTCATAACCCATTTTGGGGATTTTTAGTAAAACGGCATACGAAGGTACGGTATAGATACTTTTTTTAAAGGTGTGATTGGAATTTATGCCCAAGGAAATAGGTATGCATTCATACGATTCCCTGCCGATCTCACTA
>JBCCZF010000301.1:0-4698 GCA_039188035.1 Bacteroidota bacterium
GCTTAAAGGCCGTTTTCTCCACTTCACAAATAATATTGGTCTTCCCGCGGTAAAGTCCCTCTTGGGCCGCCGAGGGTCCTGAGAACTCGGTTCCCGCAATGGGATGACAGGCCAGAAAGTTCCGTCGGTTGGGATGGTTCCCCACAGCACGGCAAATGAGCTCCTTGGTAGAGCCACCATCAATAACCAGACACCCGTCCGGAACGGCATCCAAAATTTGGGGCAGTTCCCGGACAAGGGCATCCACCGGGACACAGACCACTACCAAATCGGCATGGGCCAACGCCCCGTAATCGGCCTTTATATCAATGATGCGCAAAGCCAAGGCCTCTTCCAAATGGTCGGGATTCCGATCTATCCCATATATCCTGGAATCCGGGCGTAGTAGTCTAAGCTCCTTGGCAAAAGAACCGCCAATTAAACCGATACCGACTATAACTATATTCATTTTACAAGATGCTCATGTTGGATGTTGGACGCAAGACTCACCATTATGGATTCTGTATTCAACTATCCTTTATTTATGCCTTATTTTAAAACGCTGCGCTCACAAGGGGTATCCCGAATTTCGCACTTCGTATGTCAAAACCTACCGATTGCCTCCTTTATCCCCGCTTCCTTTACACAAAGCGAAAAACGGATGTATCCCTCACCATTCTTCCCGAAAATGGTTCCCGGGGCGATAAAAATATCCTTCTCGTAAAGCACGGAATCAATAAAATCTTCCGAAGACCTGGAGCCAGGAGGCAACTTGGCCCATACAAACATGCCAGCAGTGTGACGATCATAGGCACAATCCAGTTTGTCCACCAGTTGAAACATGAGGTCCCTTCTACGCGCATAGACGTCATCCAGATGGGCAAACCATTCCTTCCCGCTCTCCAAGGCCCTAACCGCCCCCTGTTGTATGCCATAAAACATCCCGGAATCCATGTTGCTCTTTATTTTCAGTACTGCGTTTATATGCTCCTCACTTCCCAAAACCATGCCTACGCGCCAACCGGCCATATTAAAGGTCTTGCTCAATGAGTTGAGCTCCAAGGCCACTTCCTTGGCACCGGGCACCTGTAAAATACTTGTAGGTTCTTGATTAAGCACAAAACTATAAGGGTTGTCGTTAACCAGCAATATGGAATTATTCCGGGCAAATTGCACCAGTTCCTCCATTTTTTCCCGCGTAATGGTAGCTCCTGTAGGCATATTGGGATAACTTATCCACATTAACCTCACTTGGGATAGATCCGTTCGTTGTAGCATTTTTAAATCGGGCCACCAATGGTTTTTTTCGGTAAGGCCATAGGTAATGGGCCTGGCCCCGACCAATTTGGTCACCGCGGTGTACGTGGGATAGCCCGGATCGGGTATCAGCACCTCATCCCCGGGATTTAGGAAGGCCATACTAATATGCATAATACCTTCCTTGGAACCGATTAGGGGAAGAACCTCCCGTAAACCATTTAAAGCTACCCCAAATTTAGATTGGTAAAAATGGGCCATGGCTTCCCGCAATTCCGGTAGCCCTTGATAGCTTTGGTACTGATGGGCCCCAGGCATCTGCAAAACGTTTTGCAAGGTGTTCAACACCTCTTGGGGCGGATCCAGGTCCGGACTTCCAATCCCCATATTTATAATGGGCCTGCCCTGGGCCATCAATTGTTTTACCTCCCGCAGTTTTTTGGAAAAATAATACTCCTCCACGGCCTTAACACGATCCGCCGTCCGTATCATAACATCGCATTTTTATATTCCCCCAAGACCTTAAAGTTCGCGGACATAATCTCCAAAAGCGATTTGGTCTTGGCAAAATTGTCGTATTTATCAAAAGTCACATCCACAAAAAAAGCGTACCTCCATGGAGTCTCTATTATGGGTAGGGACTGTATCTTGGTCAAATTCAGGTTACAATCGCTCATTACGTTCAAAACGGTCGCCAGACTGCCCCTTTTATGATCGGTCTCAAATCGCAGGGAAGCTTTATTAATACGATCTTTGGACCATTCCTCGTTTTTGGTCTTTACAATGATAAAGCGGGTAGCGTTGTTCTTTATGGTCTGTATTTCCCTACGGATTACCTCAAGACCATAGAGATCGGCGGCTACCCGGGGCGCAATGGCCGCGACGCCCCGTAAACCCCTTTTCTGAATCTGTTTGGCCGTTTCCGCGGTGTCCACATCCTCTACCATTTTAATATGGGACTGTGTTTTTAAGAATTTCCGACACTGTAACAATGCCATGGGATGGGAGCGCACTTCCGTAATATCCGTAATACGCTGTCCAGGAAGAGCCATGAGATTGTGATGTATGTTCAGATAGTGCTCCCCTATGATATGGAGCCTGTTGTCATTTACCAGGGCGTAATTGGGGATAATAGATCCTGCAATGGAATTCTCAATGGCCATAATGCCTTTATCCGCGCGGCCATCCAACAACACGTCCACCAAATCGTGAAAGGACAGACATTCCACAAGATCTACGGACTCGCTAAAATACTCCCGGGCCACCTGGTGGTGGTTAGATCCCTTAATGCCCTGTATGGCCACTATTGGCTTCATAATCCTAATTTATATCCTTTTACAGCGTGGCCGCCTCCATATCCCCAACGACTCGTTCCATTCGCTATACTTCCAAATTCCCCAGCCCCAATCCACAAAAAAAGTCCCGTTTCTTACGGGACTTCATATCATATCTTAGTATCAATACTACTACAACAGTCCCTGACCTCTCTTAAAAAAGAAGTAAAAGTAAAATCTGCTGTAGAAGTATCGGGTTTGCATTTTTCTCAAAACTTTGGCTAAAGTACTAATTAAATTTAAAAATCAAATTCCCAAGCACTTTTTTTTGATGCGTATTGCCCATTCACGGAAAGCCTTGGCCTATCTATTCACCTCTAGGCATCCCTTTCCCGTACCGTATGGAAAAGGAGTATCCGTTCATCTATCTACCTGAACCAACTTCTTGTTCCCGGGCCCTAAACCAAAATGGATTACCTTTGAGCCGGATAAACCCCTCTGCCTGGGGGTACAATGCGAAGTCCGCCCCCATAGAAGCACAGAAAGAAAAGTATAGCGTATGTCCATCTCGGTAAAGCAAATCTCCAAGTCCTTTGGTGGACAAAAAGCGTTAAACGGCATTTCGTTTGAAATACAAAAAGGTGAAGTGGTAGGGCTTTTGGGACCCAACGGTGCAGGAAAATCTACCCTAATGAAGATTCTGACCACCTATTACAAGGCCGATGAGGGACAGGCAGAAGTAAATGGTTTGGATGTAGTCCAACATAAAATGGCCGTACAAAATGATATCGGCTATCTCCCGGAACACAACCCGCTGTATCCAGAGCTTTATGTACGGGAATATTTGGGCTTTAATGCCGACATACATAAAGCATCCAAATCCCGAATAGAAGAGGTAATACGGCAAACCGGCCTGGAACCGGAAGTCCAAAAAAAAATCGGGCAACTTTCCAAGGGATATCGCCAAAGGGTAGGTTTGGCGGCCGCCCTGCTCCACGATCCGCGGGTGCTAATCCTTGACGAACCGACTACAGGGTTGGATCCCAATCAATTATTGGACATTAGGGAGTTGATTCGTGTAATGGGCAAAGAAAAAACCATCTTACTTTCCACCCATATTATGAAAGAGGTGGAGGCCGTTTGCGATCGGGTCCTTATCCTTAACAAAGGGATTTTGGTAGCCGACAAAAAATTGGATGTCCTTAGGGAAACGGAGGAACAACTGATTGAGGTGGAGTTCGATTACCGCGTGGAAGAGGCTTTTTTAGAAAAACTCCCCCACGTATCCCTAGTTCGGAACACGGGCGGTTTTGTCTATGAAATTACCTTTACAACTTCCCATGATATGCGGCCTGCGGTATTCGATTTTGCCCATGATCATCAACTAAAGACCTTACAACTGAGCCGAAAGAGCAAAAATCTGGAAAGTTTGTTCACAGAGCTAACTACCTCCCAGTTGGATTCAGAATAACCCCAAAGTATCGGTAACGATAACAATAAGGGACTCCAATGCCCCTCCCCTTCTTGTTCATAACCCACCCAAAAAAATATAGTTTTTTCCTATTTTTCTATCAGAATATTTATTATTTTTAAGGTAGTTCTCCCTTCCACCTTTATTGCACCTATGAAACTACAAAAGGAATTGACTCGGAGAATTGACGACTTCGGTGGCATTGAAAAATTGACCTTGGAATTGCGCAGATACAGAACCATTAGTTCTGAAAAAAAATGGTTCGACAACATGATTATTTATTTTAATAGCCTATATACCAGAGTCTTTGACATAGAAGCAACGGCTAGGGAGTATCGCCAGGCCTCTTTGGATACCATTACCTTCCTCCAACGGTTTAACCAAAGTAGAAATGAAGACACAATTGTCTTTTTAATCGACTTGATACGTTATAAACTAGAGCGTGTTAGAGGAGTAAGGAATATCTCTCAAACAACAATGGATTGATCGGACTCTTTGTCCGGACTTTTTTGCTCCCTTTCCAGTTTATCCTGAAATAGGGAATGTAGCTGGTGTTGAATACTTTTGAATTCCTGTCCGTATTTTTTTTCCAGAATGTCCAATACGGCCGTTTCAAAAGAAATGACGGGTTCCACTTTCCCAGCCTGCCTACGGTTGGCGAGAGCAGTGTTTCCCATGAGCATTTGATATAGTTCCGAACGATTGCGCAATTGGAAA
>JBCCZF010000302.1:0-4685 GCA_039188035.1 Bacteroidota bacterium
ATTCCCACACCCATGGTGTTCGTGAAGGTCTGCATTATGGTTTGGAATTGCGATGGGATTGGGTAAGTTCTGTGGAGGAAGCGTTGGCGATGTTGGCCGAAGAAGTAAAACACACCCCCAAAGGACAATGGATAAGGGTTGTAGGCGGATTTTCCTGGGAGCAATTCAAGGAAAAACGCATGCCTACCTTGGAAGAGATCAATGCCGTTGCACCCAACCATCCGGTATACATTTTTTATCTCTATGCCTATGGAATGCTCAACAAAAAGGCCGTTGAAGTCTTAAATTATAACAAGGAACCCATCGACCTATACCATAAAGGGAGGATAGAAAAGGATAGAATGGGCAGGGCTACGGGGATTATTACCGCTGCACCTTCTGGTTTGATCATGTACAAAACCCTAACCAAACTACCTACTAAATCCAGGGAACAACAAATACTGGGCACCCGTCATTTTATGAATGAAATGAACGTATTGGGACTTACCTCCATTTCAGATGCCGGTGGTGGTGGGATGCAGTATCCCGATGCCTATGATGTGATAGGTGCTGTGCATAAACAGGGTTTTTCAACCGTACGAGTGGGCATCCATACGTTTCCCCAGGTCGGTGGACGGGAATATGCCGACTACAAAAAATGGATAGGTATGATAAAACCGGGTGACGGTGATGCTATGTACCGATTTATTGGAGGTGGTGAGAACATTGCCTGGGCAGCCTATGATTATGAAATTTTTGCCCAGGAACGTCCCAATCTGGAGTCCAATGTTAAGGAGGTAGCCATGCCCATTTACAAGTTGTTGGCGGAGAACAATTGGCCCTGGAGGCAGCATATCACATACAATGAGTCTGCCGGGATACTCTTGGATATTTACGAAGAGGTAGCCGCCGCCGGGGATGGCAAGCTGCCACAAGGCACATTTATTGACCATGGAGAAACCTTTTCTGAAAAGACGCTGGAGCGTATTGCCAAACTCAATATGGGTGTGGCCGTTCAAAACAGAATTGCCTACCAGGCCGAGGACTTCGTGAAGAGATATGGTGCGGCCCAACTGGCACAGACACCGCCCATTAAAAAAATGTTGAAAATGGGTATTCCCGTTGGAGGAGGAACGGATGCCACCCGTGTCAGTTCGTACAATCCCTGGTACTCCATTCATTGGTTGGCCACGGGACAATCGCGGGGAGGAAGGCAGATGTACGGAGAGGACAATATCCTTTCAAGGGAAGAGGCGCTAAGGCTTTGGACTACCGGTTCTGCTTGGTTTACCGGGGATGCTGGGCGCAAAGGTGCCATTAAGGAAGGACAGCTGGCCGATTTTACAATCCTAAACCAAGACGTGATGGAGGTGCCCGATGCCCTGATACCGCGTACCCATGCGAAGTTGACAGCTGTTGACGGCAATGTTGTGCATGCCTATGATGCTTTTGAACGGTACGCCCCGGCACCGTTGCCAGAGGTGGCACCGGACTGGTCCCCGCTATACCGAACAGGGGATTTTCGAAAATTATATTTGAGCTAAACATATTCGTTAAAACAATTCATAAAAATGAAATACTATGGAAACAGCAGTAAAAACAAAGTGGCGCTTGGATACCGCCCATTCGGAAATTGGGTTTAAGGTAAAGCACATGATGATATCGACAGTGAGCGGTCACTTTGACGATTTCAAGGCAACCGTCGTTGCAGAATCGAACGATTTCAAAAACGCAAAATTTGATTTCACGGCGGCCGTTGCAAGCATCAATACAAAGAATGCGGATCGGGACAATCATTTAAGATCGGACGACTTTTTCAATGCAGGGGCATATCCCGAAATGACCTTTACATCCACCTCCTTTGATGGGGAAAGAATGGTTGGGGACCTCGCTATTCGGGATATCACAAAAAGCATTGTCCTGGATGTTGATTTTAATGGCATAGCCGTAGACCCCTATGGGCAGACCAAGGCCGGTTTTGAAATATCGGGTAGTATCAACCGCAAGGATTTCGGTTTGGCCTGGAGTGCCGTTACCGAAGCAGGCAGTGTTGTGGTGGCCGAGCGGGTAAAACTGGTCGTGGACCTGCAGTTTGTCCAACAATAATGAAAACACAAAACGGACGGTCAAGGACTGTCCGTTTTTTAATTGTATCGGCCGGGAAAAACAAATACGGCCAAACCCCTTCCAAGTATGGGTTAAGTACAGCCCCTTAGGGCCATATGGAGTGGGGTGAAATCGGGTTATGGATACAAAACCGATAGCATCGGCCATGCAGATTGGGGTCTCCGCCGCCCGGCATAGATGTACGTTAACGGATATCCGCTTGGAATCCCATAGAGTCCCTAAATCCTTGCTGCATTTCATCATAATCATTTTGGAAAAAGGAAAAAACCCAAGAGGTACCTAACGTCTTAAATCACTGCACGATAAAGAAAAGAAATTGAAATTATGAAGTCACAGCTATACTTTATTGTTTTGGCCATTGTTGCCGGCGCCGTTTTACCCCTACAGGCAGGATTGAACGTGCAATTGGGAAAGTCCGTACACCAGCCCATTTTTGCCGCTTTTGCCTCTTTTTTGATAGGAACGGTTGGGCTTCTGCTCTATTTGTTTGCACTCAAGTTCGATTTCTCGACGATTGCACAGACAAAATCGGTTTCCCCGGTGGTCTGGACTGCTGGGGTTTTAGGGGCTTTTTATGTGGCGGCCGTCATTGTTTTGGCACCGCGTTTGGGAGTAAGCTTGACCTTTGTTTTGGTCGTGGCAGGGCAAATGGCCGTCTCCTTGGTAGTGGACCATTACGGATTATTGGGCCTTCCCGTAAAGCAAATTAATTGGCAGCGCTTGGTGGGCGTGCTTTTTTTGGTGGCGGGGGTTGTATTGATACGGAGATTCTGAGATGACCCCTTTGTCCCGGATAAACTTTAGTTTCCTGGTTTTTTCCATTCTTGGGGCACAAGCCCAGGAAGGGAATTATAGGCAATTGGATTTTAGTTTGTTGCGTCAGTATGATGTAATTGTCCTTCCAAAGGGTGATACCAACGGGTTTTACAAAAACTTGAAGCAAATACAACTTGGCCATACCACTACCTTACATTTTGGAGGAAGTTATCGGTTGCAATCGGAAGCGTTTATCAACGAAGAGTTTTCGGCCGAAGTTGACCAGGACGATAGTTGGTTTTTGAATCGATTCCAGTTCCATGCACACTTCAAATGGGCCGAAAGATTTGAGTTTTTTGCGGAAATGAACTCGAGTTTAATCTGGAGCAAACAAAACCTGGCTCCGGTCGATAAGGACGAACTTGGTGTTAACCAACTTTATGCACGATACCGATTTGATGCACACTGGGATGTTCTTGTTGGACGACAAAACATGCGTCTCGGGAGCGGTCGCCTGATCGATGTCCGGGAAGGACCCAACGTCCGTTTATCCTTTGATATGGTGCAATTGCACTACAGGGCCGAAAATACCGCATTGACTACCTTCTATGCGGTTCCTGTTCGGGTAGCACAAGGGATTTTTGACAATGAAGGCCTTGATTTTCAGGAATCCGTAGGGGCTCTGTATTGGACCCAACATTGGAGGGAGAATACAAGTACGGATATTTATATGATCTACAAGACGGAAGAGGCCAAAACCTGGGATTCGGGCACTGCGGATGACCACCGTTTGAGTTTGGGATTGCGCCACTTTGGCAACTGGAACAAATGGCGGTACAACAATGAATTTGTTTTCCAGACCGGAAGTTTTGGGGAGCAGGACATTCGGGCATGGACGGTATCCCTTAATCTGGAGCATCCCATAGTGCTACATGGCTATTCAGGGGCGTTGGGATTCAAAACCGAGGCGATTAGCGGGGACACCGGCAATGCGGATGGTAGATTGAATACTTTTGACGGACTCTATCCCCGCGGCGCCTATTTTGGCCGGGTGGCCCGGATCGGACCTTCCAATTTGTTTGATATCCATCCCTATTTTGATATTTCCCTAGGCAGGTTTGCCCTTGAGGTGGATTATGTGGCCTTTTGGCGGTTATCAAGGCAGGATGGCGTATACGGGCCACCCTTAAATCTACAATATGCCTCGGTAAATGAAGAACGGTTTATCGGTCATCAAGTAGGATCCATCGCCAGTTTTGGGGTCAACCGTTTTATCGACTTGGAATTGGAGGCCAATGTTATTTTTCCCGGATCTTTTTTGGTGGAAAGTGGCCTGGACAATACCCTTTTCCATATGGTCTTTACGGCCCAATTTAGGTTTTAGGAGAAGGGTATTCCAAATATATCAGGGTTATTCTGAAAAGTGGAGGAAGGAATGGGATAAACAGCAAAGTTACAGACTGGAATTGGGCAAGGATGCCTTTCGGTTTAATCGCCGTCAACTTTCTATTATAGGTGAGCCCAACGTTGAAAACGAGTGGCAGCAATTATGTGGTGGTAGATTATAGTAGTGATGAAGTCTTCACTTCTTTTGGACCGGTGTATTCCACTTCTAATAACTATGCGACATTTTGTATCGAGTGATCGAAAAAGTCTAAATGAGTTCTGTTGGTGTTGGAAAGAAATGATGTTCTTGGAAAAAACAACAGTTCTAATTGGGGGTAGCTTACAGGGGGAATTATACTTTTTATTAATTTGGCAATAAGACTAAATTTTAAAGGCCAAATTGCGGTTAGAATACTCTTTAGTTAATTACTTCACAC
>JBCCZF010000303.1:0-4659 GCA_039188035.1 Bacteroidota bacterium
AATTGGTCGGCAAGGATTTTTTGAAAAGAAGCAGGGGTCATACTAAACGCATCTTGGCATACTGGATTTAGGGAAAAACAGGTTTAGTGAACCCAAGTCAAGTTCACTTTGCCTATCCCTGTCAAAGGTAGCGAAGAATGTGGTAAAGGTAGTAACCCTTGCGTATAGTACGATACAAGGCGCCACGCCGTTTTACGGAATCCACTCCTTATCGATTTACGAGCTAATAAAAAGTGTTTACCCCCTAGGTAGAACGTCTATGGCACCCCAAAATCCAGGAAGAAAATTAGGCGGTTTGCAAAAAAATTGTAGATTTGTGTGAACCGCTAACTTTAAAAAAACACGAAAACAAATGAAGACCGTAGTGCAAATTGTATTGTGGATAGTCTGTGTGGGACTGGCCTACCTGATTTATAAGTCCGTTACCGGCCCTATCGAGTTCAACAAGACCAAACAGGAACGTTTTGCCAAGGTGGTTTCCGCACTCAAGGACATTCGCAACTCCCAGGAGGCCTATAAGACCGTCAACGGAGGGTATGCCAAGAATTTCAATTCCCTGATCAAATTCGTGGATACCGGAAAGTACGTAATCACCCAACAAAGGGATTCCTCCTATATGGAGTATGACAAGGTATATCAGATTGACCTTCTGAAAGAAGTGAAGATAATAGATACCCTAGGTTTTGTTTCCGTCCGGGATTCGCTTTTTAAGCAAGATGACAGATATAAAAGTATGATGAACGTACCTGGGGCCGCCAGTGGTGAAAAATTTGATATGAAGGCCAGTGTTATCGAAAAAAGTGGGTATCGCGCCCCGGTTTTTGAGGCCAAGGTGGAAAAAAATGTACTTCTTTACGATCAGCCCAAGGATTTACTGGCCAAGGAAAATACCGAAATTGGCGTGGATGAGGTAAATGGCAATGCTATAAAGGTAGGCTCCCTGGAAGAAGTGAGTACAAGTGGGAACTGGCCGCCTATTTACGATAAAAAAGGTGACTAATACTACTGGGGAATTATCTCAAGATTTTTTAAAACTGTCCATTCAAGTGAGCTTGAATGGACTTTCTTTTTGTATTCTGGATACCATTCGCCACAAGGTGCTGCTATCCGACAAACTCATTTTTGAAAAAACGCTCTCAGCGTATGACGTGTTAAAAAAGCTAAAAGCCCTTTTTGAGGAGCACGCCTTAACCCAAAAAGAGTTCTCCGAAGTTATTGTAATCCACCAAAACCCCCTGTTCGCATTAGTTCCCAAACCCCTTTTTGATCCTCAGGAACTATCCAACTATGTGAGGTTTAACGCCCGTATATTGGCAAACGATCATTTTGATTTTGACGAAATCGGCAGCCAGGATATGGTCAATGTCTATGTCCCTTTTGTAAATGTAAACAATTACATATTTGAGGTTTTTGGGGAGTTTGTCTTTAAGCACATAGGAACCGTATTAATTTCGTCTTTGTTGCACAGCAAAATCAATGGAAAGCTTCCCGTATGTTATGTCCATATCACAGGGAAAACAATGGATCTTGTAATCCTAAAGGAAAAAAGATTTTTGCTGTACAACACTTTTTCCTACGCGACCAAAACCGATTTTTTATACTTTATCCTTTTTGCCCTGGAGCAATTGGACATTGATACGGAAAATGTGATCCTCCGACTTTTTGGAGCCATCGAGGAAGGGGATGATCGGTACGAACTCTGTCTCCGATATATACGGCAAGTTTCCATTTTTGTCCCCAGTGGAACTTCCCATCCCTTTATCAATGAGGAGTCTCGAAATATCGATTTTGCCCTGCTAAATTCCCTGTAATGCGAATTATTTCCGGACAATACAGGGGTAAACGCATTACCGCCCCAAAAAAACTGCCCGTACGGCCCACAACGGATATGGCCAAAGAGGCCTTATTTAATATTTTAAACAATTACTTTCATTTTGAGGAGGTATCCGTAATTGACCTTTATGCGGGCACGGGAAATCTTAGCTATGAGTTTGCCTCCCGGGGAGCCAAACAGATTTTCGCAATCGATGCCAATGCGGCCTGTGTGGCTTTTATCCTGAAAACGGCCCGGGAACTCGACCTCAATATTACTCCAATCAAGGCCGATGTTTTAAAGTACCTGGAAAAATCCAGGGCGCAGGCAGATATCGTCTTTGCCGACCCGCCCTATGATATGGCCTTGGCGGATTTTGAGGCCATTACCTTTTTGGTATTCAAAAAACAACTACTCGCCAAAAACGGCATGTTGGTCATAGAACATTCCAAACATATGGATTTGTCCTACTTGGCCCATTTTTCCGAACAGCGAAGCTATGGGGGTTCCGCTTTTAGTTTTTTCCAGGAATAAGAAATTTCTTGAGATCAACTATCCTCGGGCAATAGCCGGGGAATTCTTTTCCCTAAAAAAGGGGTAAAAGATACTTTGGGAGGGCATACTACGTAATAGCCCTGTAAACCCAAAAACAAACTAGGTATGCGATTCTTAAATCCTTTTTTCTTATGGCCCTTGCCTTGGTATTATGGTCTTGTGACAATGAGGACGATACGACTACTCCCCTGGATGCGGAATCCCTAATCGGGGAATGGACCTTGATTTCTTTGGAGGCCGACATCGATTTGGAAACCAATGTCTTCCAACTTGTCCCTATCAACTCGTCCACAACGTCTGTGGGTGAAAATTTTGATTATGACCTTACCCTTACGGAAACGGAATACCACGTTGAAGGCGGTTATGATTTGGTGACTACCGCTACCCTTAACGGAGAGTCCATTGGTGAGGATAGACAGACCATTTCCGACACTTCCTTGTCCTAAATCTATGAATTCAATGATGGTATTCTTATCCTGGACGAGAACCTGTTCGATTTAGAAGCCATTGAATCTGAGTTAGGCGAATATTTGGACACTTACGAAATAGATTTGTCCTTTAATGGTAACGGTGAATTGGTGATGAAAGAAAAAGCGGAAATCGAGGTGCATGAAGAAGGAACTAGGGCGATATTGGACTTTGATGTGGACTCCGTTTGGAGGAGAAAATAACACATATCCATTCTACCGAAAATCATAAACAAGGCCAACCAAAAGTTGGCCTTGTTTTATAAAAGACAGGTCATAAGCCGGATTCTGTATCCCCGGAAGCCGGGGCCCCTATCATTTATCTGGGCCCTGGGTTGCCCCAGGGCTCTATCCGCCTACCCTTCGGCTTGGGCATGCAACCCTCTTCCAATAGCTATTGGAACGCCGGTATACGTGGCGTTTCACCGCATAGAGTTTACCTGATTTCACTACAGCCTTACCTGTACATACTTTCTGCTGCACTTGTCCTTTCCCCGTGCAAGACGAAGAAGACGGGCGTTACCCGCTATGCTGCATTACGGTGTCCGGACTTTCCTCTCCCAATAACTATCGGGAGCGATAAGGTAACCTGAACGGTAAAGATACATGCAATTGTTGATAAAAATTGGGGATAAGCACTGGAATCGTCCTTGGGCAAAAACCGCTATCTTTATATTTGTATTCTTAGCCACATTAAATACAATTTCGTCCAGTCTTGGAACCCTTTATCGTTTCGGCCAGAAAATATAGGCCCCAGTCCTTTGAGGATGTTGTGGGGCAGGGAGCCATTACCCAGACCTTGTTGAACGCTATTGAGCACAATCATTTGGCACAGGCCCTGTTATTCTGTGGCCCAAGGGGCGTGGGCAAGACGACCTGTGCACGCATATTGGCAAAGAAGATCAACCAGGATAGTACCGAACAGGAGGATACAGAGGATTTTGCCTTTAATATCTTTGAGTTGGATGCTGCCTCCAACAATTCGGTGGACGATATCCGGAGCTTGATCGACCAGGTCCGAATACCTCCGCAAGTGGGTAAATACAAAGTATATATCATTGACGAGGTACATATGCTTTCCCAATCGGCCTTCAATGCTTTTCTGAAAACCCTGGAAGAACCCCCAAAACATGCCATTTTTATCCTGGCCACCACAGAAAAGCACAAAATAATACCGACGATACTGTCCCGATGCCAGATTTTCGATTTTAAGCGCATCGGCGTGGCCGACGCCGCCGCCTATTTGAAGACCATTGCGGAAAGGGAGGGTGTGGAAGCGGAAGACGATGCCCTTCATATCATTGCCCAAAAAGCGGATGGCGCTATGCGGGATGCCCTATCCATATTTGATAGGGTAGTGAGCTTTTCAGGAAATACCCTTACACGTAAGGCCGTTACCGAAAACCTTAATGTCCTGGATTACGATACCTATTTTGAGGCTACCTCGCTAATCGTTTCCCATACCATTCCGGATCTCCTCCTTCTGTTCAACAGAACCTTGTCCCAAGGTTTTGAGGGACATCACTTTATCAATGGCCTTGCCTCCCATTTTAGGGATTTAATGGTTTGCCAGCATGGAAACACCATGGATTTGCTGGAAGTTGGCGAGACGGCCAAGAAGCAATATCTGGAACAAGCCAAGAATACCTCACCCTCCTTTTTGTTACGGGCCCTGGACTTGGCCAATACTTGCGATCTCAATTACAAGACCAGTAAGAACCAACGGCTTTTGGTGGAACTGACCCTAATGAAGTTAGCCTCCCTGGATTTTGATCCAGAAAAATAAAAGACCGCTTTAAATAGTTTTTTCGAGGCGCCCGCCCA
>JBCCZF010000304.1:0-4652 GCA_039188035.1 Bacteroidota bacterium
ATTTGGGGCGTTAAAAGTGGCCGTAATCCTAGGGGCCATACTTATCTTTTTTGACCGTGTCAACACATCAACGGGTCTTATAAAGAATGAAACCATCGAAAACTCCGTATTATATGGGCCGATCAAGAACATAGGTGCACTAGTCTTTGCGAAGGTTTTGGACCAGGAGAAGTAAGGCATTTTAAGCTGTGGACAGTACAATCTTTGCAAAGGGCGGCAAATAAATTTCCCGGATAAACAACAAAAAACGCAGTTGGTCGAAAATACATGGCTTCACAAGAAGGGTATGGATATTTTTTTCTATCATTAACCTGTAGAACCTCCTGAGTAACATCCGGATTTTGGAAATGGGGGTTTCCCCTTCTTTCTTTTAGACCTACTTAGCGCGAACACCGAATTACAATTTAGAACATTGTATGAAAATGAAGTATGCCTTTTGGGTATGCTCCGTGCTGGTCTTTTTTTCATGTTCCAAGGAATCCTTGGACGCGGAGCTTACCGAATTACCCGAGACGAGAAATGTTGTGGCCGTTGAGCAAGAACTCCTTGGCGTGGTGAACGAACATCGCAAAGCGCTAGGTATGAATTTGCTCGAATTTAGCGAGGAGGCGTATGAGCATGCCAATAATCACAACGCCTATATGATAGTCCAAGGTGCACTAAGTCATGATAACTTTAGTTCCAGGGCCTCTGCACTGGCGTCTCAAACGGATGCCCTTTTTGTGGCCGAGAATGTCGCCAAGGACTACGATTCCGCGGTGGCGGCCTTTGAGGGCTGGTTGGCCAGCAGCAACCACAAAAAGACCATGGAAGGTGAATTCACCCATACCGCCGTAAGCGTCAAGGACGACGGGCAGGGGCATTTTTTCTTTACACAACTGTTCTTCCGTTAAGCCGTTAAGCCATTTTCTTTTGTTATTTTTGAGTTCAACTGTCTAGGTCGGTTATTTTGACTTGCAGTAGTAAACCTCAAAATATAGGACTATGCCGGTACAACCACCCTTTAACCTAAATCAATGGATCGAAGAACACAGGGACACCTTAAAACCCCCTGTGGGCAACCGGAACCTCTATAAGGATGCGGGGGATTATATTGTAATGGTAGTAGCAGGGCCAAATGCGCGCAAAGATTACCACTACAATGAGACGGAAGAACTCTTTTATCAACTGGAAGGGCATATTGAAATTCACATCCAGGAGGACGGGCAAAAAAAGACGTTAAAGTTAGGGCCGGGGGACATGTACCTTCATCCGGCCAAAATTCCACATTCCCCGGTACGGCATGAAGGTTCCATTGGATTGGTAGTGGAACGAAAACGCGCGGATATGAAGGTAGACGATGGTCTGCTCTGGTTCTGTGACAAATGCAACCACAAGTTGTACGAAGTCTACTTCACCTTAGAGGATATCGAAAAGGACTTTTTGGGGCATTTTGAACATTTCTACGGTTCCAAAAAACTCAGGACCTGCACTAATTGCGGTTCGGTTATGCCTGTGGATAAGCGTTTTATTAAGTTAAGATAGGGCTCTACCAATGGATATTGCGCTAAAGACCCTCATCGCTTTTATCGCTCTTTTGCATCTGTATTTCCTATGGTTTGAAATGTTCGCGTGGACCACCCGTGGCCCAAAGGTATTTCGAAGTTTTCCCAAGGAACTTTTTGGACCTACAAAACCCTTGGCTGCCAATCAAGGACTCTATAATGGTTTTTTGGCCGCCGGATTGCTCTGGACTTTTTTCATAGAAAATCCCGAGTGGCGCATTAATGTGGCGCTTTTCTTTTTGGGTTGTGTCTCCATTGCCGGAATTTATGGGGCCCTTACGGCCGATAAAAAAATCTTCATTGTCCAGGCACTTCCCGCCTTGCTCGCTCTTGGAATCATCGTACTCCATTAATTGTAACAATGAACCTTATCGTCCAGAGGTTTTGCAAAAGGGTAAATTCCGAAGACGTATCTTTGCATGAATCACTACAGTTTCCCTTTAAAAATTCATACAATGTCCGCAATAGCCACTGATTTTGGAATATCCCAGGCCTTGGAACAGCTGGGGGTACAGTTCTTGAACAAAGGGACTTCCACGGGTTCCCAGCAATGGGGTTCGGAAGATGCATTGATCCATTCCCATTCCCCTGTGGACGGACTACGGATTGGAAGCGTGGGCATTACTTCCAGGGAAGACTATGAAAAGGTTATGGACATGGCAACTGGCGCATTTAAGGTATGGCGAAAAAAACCTGCTCCCGAACGAGGGGAAATCGTACGCCAGTTTGGAAACCGTTTACGGCAGCTTAAGGAGCCTCTGGGCAAGCTGGTCTCCTATGAAATGGGCAAGAGCTACCAGGAGGGTTTGGGAGAAGTCCAGGAAATGATCGATATCTGTGATTTTGCAGTGGGGCTCTCCCGGCAGTTGCACGGTTTTACCATGCATTCCGAGCGTCCCGCGCACCGCATGTACGAACAGTACCATCCCCTGGGCGTTGTCGGTATTATCTCGGCATTTAATTTTCCCGTGGCGGTATGGGCCTGGAACACGGCCCTTGCCTGGGTCTGTGGCAATGTCAGTATTTGGAAACCATCGGAAAAGACCCCTTTATGCGGTATCGCCTGCCAAAACATCATTGCCCAAATCCTTAGGGAAAACAACTTGCCAGAAGGTATTTCCTGTCTCACCAATGGGGATCATACAGTTGGCGAATATATGACCCATGACAAGCACGTCCCCTTGGTTTCGGCCACTGGGTCCATACGCATGGGAAAACAAGTGGCCCAGGCCGTGGCCGCCCGTCTGGGGAAATCCCTTTTGGAATTGGGGGGCAACAATGCCATTATTGTAACACCTGAGGCCGATATAAAAATGACCATTATAGGGGCGGTCTTTGGTGCAGTAGGTACCTGCGGACAGCGTTGCACTTCTACCCGCCGACTCATTGTGCACGAATCCGTTTATGACAAGGTACGGGAGGCCCTAATGGAGGCCTATAACCAATTGCTTATAGGAAATCCATTGGATGAAAACAACCATGTTGGACCTTTGATCGATACGGATGCGGTGTCCCTATATGCCGATGCCCTGGAACAGGTTGTTTCCCAAGGAGGAAAGCTTTTGGTGGAAGGAGGTATATGCGAAGGTCCGGGATATGAAAGTGGCTGTTATGTAAAACCGGCCATTGCCGAGGCCGAAAATGATTTTGCCATCGTACAGCACGAAACTTTTGCCCCCATACTTTACTTACTTACCTATTCCGGAGAGGTGGAAAATGCCATTGAAATCCAGAATAATGTAGTTCAGGGACTTTCTTCGGCCATAATGACCACCAACTTGCGCGAAGCGGAAAAATTCCTTTCCGTAGCCGGGAGTGATTGCGGTATAGCTAATGTAAACATTGGAACCTCCGGGGCGGAAATCGGTGGGGCCTTCGGTGGGGAAAAGGAAACCGGTGGGGGTCGTGAATCCGGTTCGGATGCCTGGAAAATCTATATGCGGCGCCAAACGAATACCATTAATTATTCGGAACAACTTCCCCTGGCACAGGGCATTCAGTTTGATTTTTAGGGTTTTTGGGTTCCAAGTTTCAGGGCTATCGTTTACGATTTGAACTCGACGCTTGAAGTTGGCGGTGGTGGTCGCAGTGTACCGTTTGGATTCATGGTTCAAGGTTCAATGTGGGCTATTTTGGGATTTGGGTTTGAACGTGAACTTGTACACCCGAACCCCGACTTTTTGGTCTGGATGGTACGTAACGGGCATAAGATGCTTTCGGGACAACTATCGACTGCCACCGCC
This sequence comes from Bacteroidota bacterium, assembly GCA_039188035.1. Taxonomy (GTDB): domain Bacteria; phylum Bacteroidota; class Bacteroidia; order Flavobacteriales; family Flavobacteriaceae; genus Ulvibacterium. The sequence continues at coordinate 3,788 of JBCCZF010000304.1, forward strand.
GGGAGCTACTTTAAACGCCCTTGCCCAATAGCACCACCAAAGCTTACCTTACTGATTATTAGTATTTAATGATCTAAGAATTCACGTTTCTACGTTTTTTTTAATACATTGTCCGAAATAACCCATAACAGCTACAGACCATGACAAAGACAATGACCTATCTTCTTGGCATGCTAATTACCATCCTTGTAGGTATCTGGCTTTACTTGACCCTTTGCAGTGAGTGTAGGGCCCCGGTCGTGGATCCGGTGGTAAACGAACCTGTTGCCCCCGTACTTCCCGAGGCTACTTCGTATCCTTTTGCCCTCTCCGATATGGATGGGGATTTTACATATACGGCCAACGACAATTATAATTTTACGATTTCCTCTCCCGATATTTTGATGCCCCTTTCCCAGAAGGTATCCGACGGAATCGTAGGTCTGCGAACCTATTTTGGGGAACATCCCGGAAAGGTTTTGGACATTATAGGTTACTATACTGGCGATGAGACCAACACTACCGGTTTTCCCAATTTGGGACATGCACGGGCCAATGCCGTAAAGAACCACTTAGTAGGTCAGGGCATAACATCGGCACAACTAAATACCATGGGGGAACTAAAGGATGATATGGTTCCCAAGCAAGATGTTTATAAAGGACCGGTAGCGTACCGCATCCATGGAAAATCGGCCACTGCCGATGACGAGCTTGAGGCACTTTACGAGAAAACAAAGAACGATCCCCTAGTACTTTATTTTGAGACAGCCGAGTCTGCCATCAACCTTAGCCCGACACAACGTCAGAAATTTGCGGATATCTCGCGAATTCTTGACAAAATGCCCAATGTCTCCGCGCAGATAGCGGGCCATACGGACAATACCGG
>JBCCZF010000305.1:0-4649 GCA_039188035.1 Bacteroidota bacterium
CAATGATGGGACCAAACATCGTTTTGAACAAGCGAACCGCACCCTATGGAAAAATGGCAAAATAATAAGCGAACGGTATTATCACGCCTAAAAAACCGGTGTCTTAAAGGTACACAAAGGCGCTCGCGTCCGGGGATAGGCAAACCCTGGATTTTCAACGGGCGCCTTAGACTACCACTTCCCGGTAAAATGGTATACGAAACGTCAATCTCCCCAAGGCGGGTATAACTTCCTAGCAAAACCCGCACCCTTGTTCAAAGTTCCCCCGCCGCATTTTAGCCTTGGACCATACATTACCGCCAACGCCTATGCACCCTCCTTTCGCAATACCACCAAAGGCGGACTTTGCACCACACTGCGACTATTGCCCAGCCCAATTAATAAAACCAGTATTGGAATTCCAGGTAAAAGTACCAAGAACGGAATCCAGGAAGGAATAAAAGGTACCTCAAAAACAAATTGCGCCAACAACTGTGCCCCAAAAAAGGAAAGTAAAACCCCCATGGCCGTTCCCAAAACCCCTAGGTATAGGTACTCCAAAACTGTTATCCGCATAATTTGAGGGCTTTTGGCCCCCAAGGTGCGGAGCAAAACATTCTCGCGGAGACGCTGAAACTTGCTGTTGCGCACCGAACCTATCAATACAATTATCCCGGTAAGTAGGCTAAAAAAAGCCATAAAATTAATAACCCAGGAAATCTTGTCCAGGAGATCCTCCAAAACCCCCAACAATTGCCTTAAATCCAAAATGGAAACATTGGGAAACCGTTTTACCAAATCCCTTTGTAGATCGGCCGATGCCTGTTTGTCGGGTGCCCGTGTAGACATTACATGGAATTGAGGGGCTTTCTGCAAAACGCCGTCCGGAAAGAGAATAGAAAAATTGGGCTGCATCCTGCCCCAATCCACTTCGCGTACGCTTCGTACAAAGGTTTTCATAAGTACACCCTGTACATTAAAGGTAATGGTATCCCCTAGTGTAACCTTGCCATCGCGTGCAATAAAATCGGCCACGGAAATAGGAACGGGTTCCGAAGGGTTTCCTCTGGGAATCCATTCCCCATCCGTCAACACCTCGGAACTGATCAAGGAATCCCTATAGGTAACCCTAAACTCATGGTTCAAAATCCATTTGTTCATGTTCAGGAGAGTATCGGCCCGCAGTTCCCGAACCGTCCTTCCCTTTATGCTATGTACACGCATGGTAACAATAGGAATATCATCAATAAGGGGAAGCCCTTTGGGAAGAATGCGCTGGGCAATGGAATCCCTTTGCCCGGTCTGTACGTCCAGCAAGATTATATTGGGTCCTTTTTTACTCTCGCCCATAGTGGCCTTGGCCAATAGAATATCCCTTGTAAAATACAGGGTACTGATAAGAAATGCCCCGATCCCTATAGCCAGTATCAAAACTAAGGTCTGGTTATTGGGTCGGTAAAGGTTCAAAAGACTTTGACGGGCGGTAAATCCCCATGTAACGGGAAAGTTATTTTTTATGGTACGCATCAATACATAGGCCAGCCCGTACAATGCGGAAAAAACCACCAGCACACCACCCACAAAATAGAGGGCAAATGTCCAGTTATTAAGCAACCATTGGGCAAAGCCCAAGACAAACAACACTATTCCCATTGCAATAAAGGTAACCGCCTTTCCGGATCGAAAAGGTGTTCCCTCCTGAAAACGAAGTACTTGCAAGGGTGAGACGAACCAGGTATTCAATAGCGGCAAAAGGGCGAAAAGTATTGCAATGAGTATCCCTAGGAGCAATCCCATTACCATAGGTTGGACAGAAATCGAGAGGGTCACCTCAAAGGGCAGAAAATCCCCTACCAAAAAGGGAAAGGATTGCTGTAGCAGTACCCCGGCCAAGGTTCCGATAATCCCTCCTAGAAGTCCCAATCCCGCTATCTGGATAAGGTATATCAAAAAGGTTTGTCTTCGTGTGGCCCCAATGCACTTAAGCACCGCCACGGAACGCAATTTTTCCTTTATATAAATATGTACCGAACTTGCGATGCCCACACAACCCAACAACAAGGCGATAAAGGCCACCAGGTTCAAGAACTTTCCTACGTTTCCGAAACTTCGCCCGAGTTGCCTACCCGTAACCTCATGGGTGTCTAAATCCGCATTTTCCTCGTCCATATGGGGGTCTAGCTTGTCGTTTAGGGCTGCAAGATCCTTATTGTCATTTGCCCTAAAGAAATAATTATACTCCAATCGACTGCCTTTTTGCAGCAGTCCCGTAGCCTCAATAGCGCTGTAAGGAAGCCATACCGGGGGTGCTACAGAACTAAAGACCCCGTTGGTCCCTGGGCCGGAATCCAGTCTTCCCAAGATGGGAAAGGTAGTCTTCCCCACCTTGATGCTATCCCCTACCTGAAGATTAAACTGTAACATCACCGTAGCATCTACCAAAGCCCCTTTTTCGGTAAGGTAGGTGCTTGCTGCGTCTTTGGGGAAGGTTTCTAAATCACCATACAGGGGATATAACCCATCAATACCTCGAATCTGAACCAACTTGCTCGCCCCTGATTTAGGGAAGGCGGCCATGGAAACGAACTTGATTTCCATGGCGTCCAGGCCAAGGGAATCGATTACTTGCTGTAATCGCTTCTCGGGCAAGTGCTTGGTAGTAATCCTGTAATCGGCCCCCATCAGTGACCTGGACTGCATGGCGATATTCTCCTTAAGGCTTTCACTAAAGGATTGAATGGACACCACAGCGGCTATCCCCAAAATAATGGATCCCATAAAGAGCAACAATCTTCGTGCTCCGGCCCTACCATCGCGCCAGGCCATCTTAAACAACCATTGTACCCCCGCCGAAGGGGTAACCTTTTTATCCATATTCATGGGTGGTCCATCTTTTCCTCGGCAAGAATCCTTCCTCCCTTAAGTTGAAGGACATGCCCCGTTTTGCGAGCCAATTCCAGATCGTGGGTTACAATAACAAGGGTAGTTCCAGCCTCCCTGTTCAGGTCAAACAGCAACTCCACCACCTTTTCACCGGTCTCCTCGTCCAGGTTTCCAGTAGGCTCATCGGCAAACAAAATAGCGGGATTATTGGAAAACGCCCGGGCCAGGGCAACACGTTGCTGTTCCCCGCCCGAAAGTTGTGAAGGATAATGGTCAAGTCGCTCTGCTAGGCCAACTTTTCCCAAAAGTTCCCGGGCCACGGAAACCGCATTTTTATCCCCCTGTAGTTCCAAGGGGACGCCCACATTTTCCAAAGCAGTAAGGGTAGGAAGCAATTGAAAGTCCTGAAAGATAAAACCGATCTTTCGGTTTCGCAACAGGGCCCGTTCATCCTCATCAAGCGAATGCAAGGCCGTGCCGCAAAGCTCTATGCTTCCGCTGTCCGGGCGATCTAGTCCGGCACATAGTCCCAAAAGCGTGGTTTTTCCACTTCCGGAGGGCCCTACGATGGCAAAGGTATCCCCCTGCTCCACGGTAAACGAAATATCATCCAAAACGGTTAACTTTTGGGATCCACTGGTATAGGTCTTCCCAAGCTTGCCAACGTTTAATATCTTTGTCATAATTTGTTTTGAAAGTTCCTAAATCCAATCTTGGACATAGGATAAACCAGGTGCTCAAATTAAGGAAATGAATTGGAAATTCACCGCGACGGCCATGAACCCGCTCATAAAACTTTGTTATTTTTTCGTTCTTGTTTTGTTGTTCTGTTGCGGGGATAAAAACAAGCGTAAATCGGAAGGGGAACCCAAGGGAACCACGGAATCTCAGGACACCCAGACCCCTGCGAATACCGGGAAGACCATCCTTTTCTTTGGGGACAGCCTTACGGCAGGGCTCGGTTTAGATCCACAGGAAGCCTTTCCCGCCCTGATCCAACATACCTTGGATTCCCTGGAACTTGATTATACGGTAATCAATTCCGGTCTAAGTGGGGAGACCACGGCAAGCGGAAAAAACAGATTGGATTGGGTGCTAAACCAAAAGGCGGATATTTTTATACTGGAGCTAGGGGCAAACGATGGGTTGCGGGGCATCCCCCTGACCGAGACACGAAAAAACCTGCAAACCATAATAAACGAGGTACAAAACCGAAATCCCAAAACAAAGATTGTTCTGGCGGGAATGCTCATACCCCCCAATATGGGCCAGGCCTATACCACTGAATTTAGGGCGATGTTCCCCGAATTAGCCGAGAAAAACAGACTTCCATTGATTCCCTTTATCCTGGAGGGAGTAGCAGGAAATCCCGAACTGAATCAAAAGGACGGCATTCACCCTACGGCGGAAGGCCATAAAATAGTAGCTTCCAACGTTTGGAGAATCTTGGAAGACATTGTCCAATCCCCTTTATCCCAAAAACCATGATAACAGATTTTTGCCGGAATACGGCTATCACTGCATCCCTCTTGGGCTTTTTGGTAGGTTGCGGTACCCCAAAGGAGGATCCAAAGGAAAAACCGGCTACGCCCAATATTGTCCTGATTATGGCGGACGACATCGGTTTTTCGGATATCGGTTGTTACGGAAGTGAAATACAAACGCCAAATCTGGACTTTTTGGCACAGCAAGGCATGCGTTTCACCACCTTTTACAATATGGCCAAATGCAACCCTACGCGCTCCTCCTTGTTGACGGGACTGTACCAGGGTGGAAAAGGTGCGGTA
>JBCCZF010000306.1:0-4634 GCA_039188035.1 Bacteroidota bacterium
ATAATGCGTTGTAGCCTGTAGATTCCCAACGACCTATAGTACCATTTACGATGGCTTAAGAGTTCCCGGCTTTTTTCATAAAACCCGAACAGCTTATAGATTTCAAGATAACGGGCTGGATCTACCTGGTAGTTTTCGCTAAGGTTCAAAATCTCGTCTCGGAGATAGTCTCGGCACCATGCCTTTTGAAAAGGCACCTTTTTTTTAAAGTTGTACACTTTAAGATATAGGGAATCCGGGCCTTTTGTAGAGAATATAAGATCCGCCAACGTACTATGGGTTTCTTCCTGTATGGCCTTTATACGCTTTTTAATGCTTAGGTGCGTATATTGGTTTTTAAGCAATACAACTATCACGGTAAACATCAATACGGACAACAAGGGAAGTACCAGGTAGCAAACAGTGGTTATAGCCCAATCCAGGGAACCTGGGATTTCTAAGGAAGTCCATAGTGCTGTCCATCCCGTTCCAAAAAGAGGAAGGCCCAAAACATCAAATGGATTTAGGGGGAAAACTAGCGCTGGCAAATCACAAAATAGCGCATAGGGGTATGTAACCGTCATCTCTGTCTTCACACAATTCGGGGGTTTAATGTGTATGAATTCTGATGCGTTCAAAATGGGGGAACGTCGCTTACGAAGATATGGCTTTTCCCTGAGCCTAAGTTCTTTACGTACGAGAGAAAAGAGACAATATACACAAGGTTTATTCTTACTTCTATTCGATTTATCTTACTGTTCAATGCCCATTTTCGTCATTTTCAAGAAAAAAGTCCAACCTCCTGTGATAAAAGCCCTAAACACCCATTTCATCATGATCCACAAAGATTTAGGATAGCATCAAGATTCCCGTATCTTTGCCCTTTAACCACTTTGCCCCTAAGGAAGCAGCGTTACAGCCCATGAAACATATTAGAAACTTCTGTATCATCGCCCATATTGACCATGGCAAAAGCACCTTGGCGGACAGGCTCCTGGATTTTACCGGATCCGTAACGGAACGGGAAAAACAGGATCAGTTATTGGACAATATGGATCTGGAACGGGAACGGGGCATTACCATTAAGAGCCACGCCATACAAATGAACTATCTGCATCAAGGGGAGCACTACGTCCTAAACCTAATAGATACTCCAGGGCATGTGGATTTTTCCTATGAGGTTTCCCGTTCCATTGCAGCCTGTGAGGGCGCCCTTCTGGTAGTGGATGCCGCCCAAAGCATACAGGCCCAGACCATAAGCAACCTATACCTGGCCCTGGAAAACGACCTGGAGATTATTCCGGTACTGAACAAGGTAGATCTTCCCAGTGCGAATCCCGAAGAAGTTACGGACGATATTGTGGATCTTCTGGGCTGTGATCCAAAGGAAGTTATCCCGGCAAGTGCCAAGACCGGAATTGGCATCGACGATATCCTCACTGCCATCATAGAACGGGTGCCGGCGCCCGAGGGCGATTCCCAAGAACCTTTACAGGCCTTGGTCTTCGATTCCGTTTACAACCCTTTCCGGGGGGTGGAGACCTATTTTCGAGTAATTAACGGGGAAATCAAAAAAGGGCAAAAAATCAAGTTCGTAGCCACGGACAAAAACTATTTTGCCGATGAGGTGGGCACCTTAAAATTAAACCAGATTCCCAAACCCAAAATCTCTGCCGGGGACGTGGGCTATCTTATTACCGGAATAAAGGATGCCCGTGAGGTAAAGGTTGGCGACACCATTACAGATGCCGCGACGCCCACAAAAAATGCCATTGAAGGCTACGAGGACGTAAAACCTATGGTATTTGCCGGTATCTATCCCGTGGATACAGAGGATTTTGAGGAACTTCGTTCTTCCATGGAAAAACTACAGCTTAACGATGCTTCCTTGGTATTTACCCCGGAGAGCAGTGCGGCCCTAGGATTTGGTTTTCGATGTGGTTTTCTTGGCATGCTGCATATGGAGATCATCCAGGAGCGTTTGGAACGGGAATTTGATATGACCGTCATTACCACTGTGCCCAACGTAAGCTACTATGCCTTTTCCACCAAGGATAGGGAAACCCCTATAATCGTAAACAATCCTTCAGATCTTCCAGATCCTTCGACCATAGATCGGGTGGAGGAACCGTATATTAAGGCCACGGTAATTACCAAAGCCGATTTTGTGGGCAACGTAATGTCCCTCTGCATTGAAAAGCGCGGTATTATCGTTAACCAGACCTATCTCACTACGGAACGGGTTGAATTGATCTTTGACATGCCCCTGGCGGAAATCGTTTTTGATTTCTACGATCGTCTCAAGACCGTTTCCAAAGGCTATGCTTCCTTTGATTATTCCCCAATAGGCATGCGGGCCTCGAAATTGGTACGGGTAGATATCCTACTTAATGGGCAGACCGTAGATGCGCTTTCCGCGTTGATCCACTTTGACAACGCCCAGACCATTGGCAAAAAAATGTGCGAAAAACTCAAGGAACTTATCCCTCGTCAACAGTTTGATATTCCCATCCAGGCGGCCATAGGCTCCAAGATCATCTCCCGCGAGACCATCAAGGCCCTTCGTAAGGACGTTACCGCCAAGTGTTACGGAGGGGATATTTCCCGTAAACGCAAACTGTTGGAAAAGCAAAAGAAGGGCAAAAAGCGGATGCGCCAAGTGGGCAATGTGGAAATCCCGCAACAGGCGTTTATGGCCGTTCTAAAGTTGAACGATTAACACGCGTTACGGTTCCCGACCTTCATTCTCCCCAAAGCCATTTGGGTTTTGTACAAAGGGCAGTAAACTTCACAGCTGTATACGATTGTGGCTTTGTTGGAATATCCCGGTCACCAAGCATTCCGTTCTCTTGGAACAGGACAATGGATATTGTTGCATTTTAAGCTCTCCAAGGCGGCGCATCTAAAGGATCTAGGGCAGACCAATCACGGATTTTGAAAAGGGCCCGTGGCCTTTCCTTTGCGACCAGTGAAAATCCGTAGAGGAATAATCCGCTGTTTTATAGCCAGGTCGATTCAAAGACCCTTTTGCAAACAAACATTGGCCTAGGCCTATGGGCACTTTTTTACTAAAAGGACATTTGTTGGATCCCATATGGATTCCCCCGGGAAAATTAGGAGGCAATCGATTAGAAGTTTTTGTCCAACCATTGATTAATTTTTTGGTTGGCTGCCTTTATTTGTTCTATGTTCTCCACGTCTGGATTTTCCAATTCGTCCAGGAGTCCATATCGTCTGGCTTTGTTGCGCTGGTATGCCCCACAAAGATGGAACCCTATACACCCCGGGTTTTTAAACAATTGGGCCAGGACATCTGCATACCACTGGCCATTGTTTCGGGTAAATTCCCCGGGTTCCGTAAGCCATTTTATTTTCGCCGCGTCAGCAAGAAGAACAGGCTTTCCCGTTTTTTTATGCCAATAGTCAAGATGCGTAACAGGGTCTTGAAAGTCTTGAAATGAAAGCACATCAACATAGGGGAAAGCCGCATTAACCACTTCTAAAGGGATCGGGGCGTTGGCCTCATACCGGTCTCCCAAGATCAAATGGTTCTTATCATAACGGCGTATGGCATCATGGGTGGTTTTGTAATAGCGCTGTGCCAGTTTTGAAAGTTCCTTTCTCCCCACTTCGGTTTTAAGAAGTTCAGGGTCAAATATGGGGCCCCTCCATTGGTTTGCAGGCCGCTGGTGGATCCATGTAGGACAATCACAGTAAAAGTACCCGATCAAATTTGGATTTTCACTCATTTCCGCACAATGGGCCCGTGCAACATACTCACACCACTCCTCCCATTCCGGGCTATTGAAATCGAAATGACGCGTATGTTGTTCCCATTGGTGCGATTCCGTAAAGGGAAGCATATGGCAATAAGGCATGTTTAGTGCTTTGTACTCCTCGAGAGTAAACGATCTGGAATGTTGCCATTGTCTCACCGTTACCTCTTGCTCCCATCCCAGGGTGTTAAAACCCCAGTCCCTTAAATTTTTAGCTACGGATTCCTTTAACCATCTTGTTGTACTTCCCTGATACTTATCCCTCCAAATATGGATGTTCTCTGGATATCGCAGACTTGCCGGGTCAATATGGTTCAATCCTATCGTAAAAAATGGTTCTCCGTCCGGTGCGATCAACCACCAATGATCATTTCGAAAATCGACCTTAAAAAAGCCCTTGCAAACGTTCCCTCCCTTGGGTTTGGGGGAGCAGGCCATAAATGGCAAGGTCATGGCCAGTGTGCCGTAAGAAATTGTTGAGCTTAAAAACAATCGCCGTTTCAATACTAACTTGTTAAAAATTGATGGTTTTTCCAGGATACATTGGTCTTATCTGAAATAAAGCTACCCATATACCCCCAATGGCATTATCATGTGCCCCTTTTCCAATGTAGGACTGTGCCAAAGTTTTTGGAAACACAGACCACCTGGAAGGCAACCGAATCCCGCTTTTTTAAAGGCCAAAAATGGGCCAGGATATGTACAAAGCCATTATGGCCACGGAGCGGCATTGTACCTGGATCAAGTCGAGCTGGAATTAAGCCAGCCTATAGGTACTACTTTTTGCTTTTAGGCAAAATGAAGGTTTTTTGCTTTCGCCCTATCGTTTGCCAAACGATGCGGGCCGAATACCAAAAATAGTGCAAAGGCTATCTTATC
>JBCCZF010000307.1:0-4634 GCA_039188035.1 Bacteroidota bacterium
AAAAGGGGGATTATATACTTCATAACGAATAAACCATAAATAAAAATACGGAACAAAGGTGAACAAAAGATGTGCCATGCAAAAGTTTGGATGAGGGAAAGGGTTTGCCTATTGAGCTTTCCTCTGGGACGAATGAAGAAAAATTCCGGTAAAGCTAAGGATAGTCGCTAAGGAACGACCAAAATACGGGAAAATGCCGATGTATGTATAAAATCTATCTTTTTCTAGCCTATATAATGTCCCTTACCGCGTTTGCCCAAAATAGGTCGATGGAAGCGGACAGCTTGATCCAGGCGCGGCACTATCCACTGGCGGAGTCCCTGCTCAAAGAGGAACTGAAGCTTTCCCCGGATAAGAACGTAAGGAACAGGCTAGGCGAGGTATACGGACTTCAGGGAAAATGGGACAAGGCCATATCCATTTACAAGACACTAAGCGCGGATTATCCGGAGGTAGCCACCTACGCCTTCCGCTATGGAGGGGCCTTAGCCAAGAAAGCCCAGGAATCCGGCGCTTTTACGGCACTCACCTTGGTGGGCAAGATCAAGGAAAACTTGAAAAGGGCGGTGACCCTAGATCCGGAATATATTGAGGGGTATTGGGCATTAGTGGATCTTTATGTTTCCCTGCCCGGAATCCTTGGGGGAAGTACATCCAAAGCACTGGACTATGCGTTTGAACTAAAAAAGATTTCCCCGGTAGAGGGTTGTTTTGCATTGGGTTATGTATACGAGTACGATGATAGTTCCCAAAAGGCCAAGACCTATTATATGCAGGCCTTGACCTTGGTAGGCGGTTTGGACACCATAAACCGGAATGCCATGCGGTACCAGATCGGGAAAGCTTCTGCCGATTATGAATGGGACTTGGATAGAGGACTAATCCATATGCAAAATTACATCGATGCGTATTCTGCCTTGGATGGGGTTCCCCTAAAATGGGCCTTTCTACGGATGGCCCAATTGTACCGAAAAAAAGGGGACAAGGACAAGGCCAAAGAATGGTTGCTCGGTGCTTTGGAAAAGGATCCCGAATTTGCATACGCCCTTGAGGAAAAGGTGAAAATAGAGCTTATGGAAACGGGGAATGGACTATAGGCTCTTGAGTAGCCCGCCATCCAGTGGGATTTGGGTACCTGTAATATAAGCGGCCCTGTCCGAAGCCAAAAAGGCTACGAGATATCCATACTCTTCGGGATTTCCAATCCTTTGCAAGGGCACCTTCCCTTCCATTTCCGTGCGTACCTCCATTTCCGACACACCCATTTCTTTGGCTTTTTTGGCATTGAGTTGGGCAATCCGGGCGGTATCGAAATATCCGGTGAGGATACTATTTACTGTAATCCTATCCGCGCCCACATCATGGGCCAAACTCTTGGCCCAGGTAACCACGGCGGCCCGTATGGTATTGGACAGGGCCAAATAGGACAGGGGCTCCTTTACCGCAATGGAGGCCACGTTAATAATACGGCCCCAACGGTTCTTGCGCATTCCTTTTAGGGCGAGTTCCGTGGTAAACACTACCGTCTTGAAAAGTAGATTAAAGGCTTCCTGATAATCGACCGTACTCTTTTCCAGGGTATTGCCCGCGGCCGGCCCTTGGGTATTGTTCACCAGAATGTCCACTGTATTTTCCTCGAAATACGTGGAAAGAATCGTTTTGTACTGTTCAAAATTGGAAAAATCCACCACGAGATATTGATGATGCTGGGCTCCATTTTTGGGCAATTGGGCCACCACCTCCTTAAGTTTGTGCGCATTGCGGGCCATTACCGTAACATTGGCCCCGCTTTCCGCCAATTGTACGGCTATGGCCTTGCCAATACCATCGCTGCTTCCTCCAATAAGCGCCTTTTTGTTGTTTAACGAGATGTTCATGAACTAGAAGAGGTATTTTCGGAAACGATTTTAGGTTCGGTTATGGAAGAACCGAACCCTTCAGAATTAAAATTACTTAAACCTTCTTGAAATCTTCCCTTGGGGGGCTAAAAATATCCACTAATTTACACGGGGTAAGTGCCTTTCCGGAGTGGGGCGCATTTGGTGGAATAACCACCAGTTCGCCGGGCCCGTACACTTGGGAATGGCCATTAAGGGTAAATTGAAATCGGCCTTCCAACACCTGCATCACCTGTTCGTGCCTATGATTATGGTCTGGAACCTCTGCATTTTTTTCGACCTCCCAGAATACCAGGGACATATGTTCCGTATGGATTACTTGGCCGTGGTAACCGGGCATGATTTCCCGAGAAGGCAAATGGGATATGTTCATCTTTAGCACTTTGAAGTACTAAGATACAAGGTTTTGAAATACGGGAGTGTTTACTTCCAATCCACGATAACGAACTCGCAACGCCTGTTCCATTCGTGATCTTCCTCGGTACAGTTTGCAAGGGTAGGGCATTCCACAATAGGTTGTGACTCGCCGTAGCCTTTGGCAATTACATGGTCCTCTGGAATACCGTTCTTCACCAAGTATTCCTTTACGGAATCGGCCCTTCTCTGGGAAAGCTGGCGGTTGTATTCGCTTTTTCCGCGAATATCGGTATGGCTCCCAATTTCGAGGACCATTCCCGGGTTTTCCTGCATCACCTTGATCACATTGCCCAAACGTTCCCTGGACTCCCTTCGCAGATACCACATACTGTAATCAAAATGAATTTCTTCAGTCTTAATAACCAATCGTTCCTTGTCCCGTACTAGGGCATCCTCTTTCTGGATGGCTTTTTCTATTTTGCTTTTTTTCTCCTTCTCAGCGGCTATTTGCTGTTCTTTAAGGGCCTTTTGTCTTTTGACCTCTGCTAGGGCCTTTTCCCGTTCTTTTTTCTCTTTTTCGGCAGCTTCTCGTTTTCGGGTCTCCTCTTTTTCCTTTTGCAGGGCCAGGGCCTTCCTCCTTAAGAGTTCTTCCAATGACATTAACTGAAGGGAACCGTCTTTTTTCAGGTTACGCTCCTGGCCGGTTATAATGGTGGTGGCATTGGTCTCATAGCCCTCCTTTATACCTTCCAGACGATAGGAGGAGGCACAGGCCACTTGAAATTGATAGGAGGCTTCCTCTCCCGAAATATGCGTTTCGGTCACATTGCCCTTAGCATCGATTAGGCGCACCTCGCCCCCGATTATGGGTAGTGCCGTAACCTTATCCGTAAGCCTTCCAGTGATAAACTGTTTACAATCCTCAATGATTAAGGGTTTTTCCTCCGTAAATGCGTAAATGTCATCGCTGCCTTTGCCCCCCGGGCGATTTGAGGCAAAGTAACCGCTTCTCCCATCCTGATCCAGGGTCATGGAAAAGTCATCATAGCCACTATTTACAGGCAATCCCAGGTTGTCCGGCTTTTGAAATTCACCATTTTCGTTTCGAGCGACAAAGAGGTCCAACAGCCCGTAACCGGGATGGCCGTCCGAGGAAAAGTAAAGATGGCCTTTTTGGTCCAAAAAGGGGAATTGTTCCCTTTGTGCCGTGTTGATATGTTTGCCCAGGTTTACTGGGGTTCCATAGGTGCTGTCTTGTAAGATGGGTACGTAGTATAGGTCAAAAGAGCCATAACCGCCCGCCCGATCCGATGCGAAATACAACTTGGTTTCATCGGTATTGAGCACGGGATGTTCCGTGGAGAAACCTTTTCCGTTAAAGGGCAGTTCCGTTACGTTCCGCCATTCGCCATCCTGCCATTGAGCCTTAAAAATCTTAAGATGGCCTATTTTTTTATCATCCTGTTTCTTGTCCGTGTTCCGGGTAAAGTAAATTGTCTTTCGGTTCTTGGTAAGGGTAAAGGTCCCCTCGTGCATCCCGGAATTGATGACCTTGGACAGGGAAACACTAAGACTGTCCCCGGACTCGGTCTTGTCCAGGGGGTGGGTATAGATATCCAAGTAGTTTTGGTTGTTCCAGCGGTAAAGTCGGGAACCGGACTGGGGTTTCTTACGCGCTGCGCTGTACATGAGCATGGAATCTACCCTAAGGGCCCCGAATTCCGAGGTGGCCGTATTTAGGGGTAAGTTGGTAATGGTATATCGATTGCCTATGGCCCTAATATTGTCCAAATATTTTATTTCTTCCTTAAGGGCCATGATCTTTGCGGCTTGGTCATTGGCCACATACATGTCCATGCGTAGGGAATTGGCCTGTTCATAGTCGCCAAGGGCTTTAAGGGACTGGGTCAATTTAAAGTAGTGGGTGTCGTCTACATTTTCGCCATATTGATTCACGAGGTACCCGTACCATCGGGCCGCCCCTTTCATATCATAGGTCCGGTAATAGCTTTCGGCTAGATTTTTCACAAGTTTGGATCCCTTCCGTTTTGGCAATAATTGCTCGTATAGGGGTATGGCATCGCTATAAAAGGCACGTTCAAAGTAGATATCCGCGCGTTTGAGGTCCCGCTGTCCAAAAACCGGAAACAGCGTACCGCACATAAACAAGATAAGAGGTAATTTTCCCATAATCAATAAAACCTTGGGGATTTGTCATATCCTTTGCCCAGACCCAAAAGATCTAGGTCAAAAAGGACAAAAATTTCATGCGAGCCCGAGCTAAAGTCGCCCAGGTTGTTCAGGGTGTAGTCATAGGCATACCCCAATCGTATGGCGGGTACAATGGCCAGGTTGAACATGGCGCTTACAGAGTCCTCC
>JBCCZF010000308.1:0-4626 GCA_039188035.1 Bacteroidota bacterium
CTACAAGCTTATCCCCAAAAATGGTGTTTATGTGGTAAAGTCCCAAATTACAGGCCGAACCGTTTATGGGATGATGAATATTGGCTATAATCCAACCGTATCGGAAATGGAACAAAACACTTCTCCGATCAAGCAGCGTATCGAGGTCCATTTTTTTGATTTTGAAGAGGATTTATACGGACAAAACCTGGAAATCCATATTTTGGAACGACTGAGGGACGAACAAAAATTCGATTCCCTGGACGCCCTAAAATCCCAGCTCCAAAAAGATAAAGAAACCGCCTTGCCGCTAATTTCCGGACAATGATAGATCGTTGGCTCTTTACCCGGATGGACAACACGCCCCTGATTATTTTTCGGATGTTCTTCGGATTCCTTATTGCCGCGGAATGTTACGGGGCCCTGCTTACCGGTTGGGTACGCCGTAACCTGGTGGAGCCCCTGTTCACCTTCAATTTCATTGGGTTCGATGGGCTGCAATTACTACAGGGGGATTTTATGTGCCTCTACTTTTTCCTTATGGGTACCCTGGGGATCTTTGTGATGCTGGGGTACAAATACCGGTTTAGCATGATCGCCTTTACCCTTATGTGGACGGGGGCGTATCTTATGCAAAAAACCTCCTATAACAACCACTACTATCTCTTGGTCTTGGTTTCGGCCTTTATGAGCCTAGTCCCGGCCGATCGCAGCCATTCGTTAGCGGTACGGTCCAATCCGGACCTAAGAACCAATAGTATGCACAGTTGGATCAAATGGGCCGTAGTGCTGCAACTGTTTATCGTTTATACCTATGCCTCGGTGGCCAAATGGTACGCGGATTGGACCAATTTTGATATCATTGCCATTCTTATGTCCGGCAAATCCCATTATTGGGGCGTAGGCGCATTATTACAGCAACCTTGGATCCATAAGATTATAGGGGTGGTGGGCATCCTATTCGATTTGCTAGTAGTCCCGGCCCTTTTGTGGAAACCTACCCGCAAGGCCGCTTTTGTCTTTTCCATCTTCTTCCATTTGTTCAACTCCATCGTTTTTCAAATCGGTATTTTTCCGTATCTATCCCTGGCCTTCTGTGTCTTCTTCTTTGACCCGGAGACTATTAGAAAACTCTTCTTAAAAAAGAAGGTTCCCTATACAGATAATGTCCTTGACGTTCCTGCCTATAAAAATGCGGTTGTGGCACTCGGGGGGATTTACTTTTTAGCCCAGGTCCTATTACCGCTAAGGCACCACACCATCCCGGATGATGTCCTGTGGACCGAGGAGGGTCACCGCCTAAGTTGGCGCATGATGTTGCGCAGCCGATCAGGCCGCATACAATTTAAGGTAGTGGACAGGGAAAACGGGGAATCCCATTGGGTAAGACTGGACGATTACCTTACCAAAAAACAAAAACGAAGAATAGCCACTTATCCGGATTTTATCTGGCAATTTGCCCAATACTTAAAGAAGGACTACGCCCAAAAGGGAAAACAGGTGTCCGTGTACGCCGTCAATTCCAAGGTAAGCGTTAATGGGAAACCCTATAAGGCCTTTATTGACCCCAAAGTGGACTTGGCCCAGGTACCTTGGAATCCTTTCGGGCACCATCCGTGGATACTGCCCTCACCTTGGGAAAAATAACCCTTACAGGGGTGTTGTACGCTGGCAAAGCTGTAACGGCATGCCCCAGGGATCACGCAGCATAATAAGGTGACTACCATCCCCTTTCTTTACTTCCTCCACGAAGGTTGCCCCAGCTGCTTGCAATCGTTCCTTGTCCTCAAAGGCATTTCTGGAAATAAAGGCCAAGTGGAACGTGAGCGGATGCTTCTTCCCAAAATCGATTTTGGCCTCATCCGGCCTTTGGTATAGTTCCATCATTACGCGTCCAGATCCATCCGCTAAAAAGGTCATGAATGGGGGCTCTTTCTGCTCACTGGCTACCTCCAGTCCCAAGTGCCTTACGTACCAATCCAAAACGGGCCGTACTTCCCTGACGTTAAGGGCCAAATGTTCAAAAATCATGTTCTGTGTGTTACATGCAACAGTCCACAAGGCTACCTGTTGCAATTTAGGAGTTCTTTTAAGCAAATAGCGGGACGAAGACCGCTTGCAAGGGCCTGTAGTTCCCAACGCCAAGTACAATAAAGAACCAAGCCCCAAAATGTCCGTTAAAAATATATGTTTTTGAGAAGAAGAAGATATAAATTTGCACCTTATTCCGCACGAGATGATACTACTGCAATCCCTTAGGGACAATACGCAAGACATTGTAAACGCACTGAAGAAACGAAACCTGGATGCGGCACCCCTGGTGGAAAACGTCCTACGGTTGGACGAAAAACGGCGAGCTGTGCAGACCCAATTGGACACTATCCTGGCCCAAAACAATACACTATCCAAGGAAATAGGGATGCTCTTTAAAGCCGGAAAGGCGCAGGAAGCCAATGCCTTAAAAGAAAAAACGGGACAACTCAAGGAAGATTCCAAAAAGCTCGGCGAGACCTTGAATTCCATTAAGGATCAACTTCAGGAGGCCCTGTACCAAATTCCAAATGTACCCCATCCTTCGGTACCCGCCGGAAGTTCTGATACCGACAATGAAACGGTCTTTGAGGAAGGTGGGATTCCCAAATTGGATCCCAATGCCATCCCCCATTGGGAATTGGCCAAAAAATACGATATCATCGATTTTGAGTTAGGAGTAAAGATTACAGGTGCCGGTTTTCCGGTATACAAGGGAAAAGGGGCACGCCTGCAACGGGCGTTGATTTCCTATTTTCTGGACAAAAACACCGCAGCAGGTTACACGGAGATACAGGTACCCCATTTGGTCAACGAAGCTTCTGGATATGGCACAGGGCAGTTGCCGGACAAAGAAGGGCAAATGTATCATATTACTGCAGACGACCTTTATCTTATCCCCACCGCCGAGGTGCCGGTAACCAACCTACTACGGGACCAAATCCTAAACGAACCTGATTTCCCAATCCGTTATACAGGATATACCCCTTGTTTCCGACGGGAGGCAGGCAGCTATGGAGCGCATGTTCGAGGGTTAAACCGACTGCACCAATTTGACAAAGTCGAAATTGTGCGGGTAGAGCATCCGCAAAATTCATATGAGGCCTTGGATGCCATGGTGGAACATGTAAAGCAAATCCTTAGGGAATTACGGCTCCCGTATCGCATTCTTCGACTCTGCGGCGGGGATTTGGGATTTGTTGCCGCCCTTACCTATGATTTTGAGGTTTTTTCCACAGCCCAGGACCGTTGGTTGGAAATTAGTTCCATTTCCAATTTTGAGAATTACCAGGCCAATCGCCTAAAACTTCGCTTTACCGACAAGAACGGGAAAAAGGTATTGGCCCATACCCTTAACGGGAGTGCCCTTGCCCTTCCCAGGGTATTGGCAGGAATCCTGGAAAACTATCAGACCCCTGAAGGAATTAAGATTCCCGAGGTGCTGGTTCCCTATTGCGGGTTTGAAATCATCGATTAACTGCCGTGTATGCCTTTTTTGGAAGGGCTTAACAACCTTTTCCGCTTTTCTCCGTTATCTTTGGGTATGCGGTATGTACTGACCCTATTGTTTTTTCTTGCCTTGCCGATCCCCACTTCCGCCCAAGATGATTTTCTGGCGAAACAATATTTTAACGACGGGGATTTTGAAAAGGCCGTAATCTTCTACGAAAAACTGGTGAAGAACCATCCGCGCCGTACGGATTATGCAGAAGGCCTAGTGGCCTGTTACCAACAACTGGAGCGCTATTCCGATGTGGAGGAGTTTCTCTTTTCCCAAATTCGGCAGGGTGCCGCCTATCCTACTTTTTATATTGAACTGGGCTATAATTACATGTTGCAGGGCCATGCAGGGCAAGCCAGTACCTATTATGAAAAAGCCCTGAAAAAAATTGAGGAGAATTCCAATTACGGCTATGGTGTTGGATACCGCTTTCAAAAATATGCCTTGTTGGACTATGCCCTAAAAGCCTACGCCAAGGCCATGGCACTAAACCCCAAGTTGGATTACAACTATCAAATGGCTCGAATTTATGGAGAGCAGGGCAATATTGAAAAAATGTACTCGGCCTACCTAAACCTCTTGGGCAAGGGCAAAACCTCCAAATCCAACATTTTGCGCAGCATTGATGATTTTATCAGTTCCGATCCCGGAAACGACAACAACATCAAATTAAAAAAAATTCTGTTGCAAAACGCCCAGAAAAACCCCGATCTACTTTGGAACGAACTGCTGAGTTGGCTCTTTGTAAAACAGAAACAATACCAAAGTGCCTTTCGCCAGGAAAAGGCCATCCATAAACGAGCGGAAAATGCATCCCTGCAACGTTTGGAAACTTTAGGGAAAACGGCCTTACAGGACAATGAAACGGAGACCGCAACGGAAATCTTCACCTATATTGTGGACAATACCACCAATGCCATCGTTGCCCTTAATGCCAAGTTACACCTAATCGACATTCAACTGCGCCAACAGGATAAAAAGACCCTTGACCGTGTTGAAAAACAATACCGGGAGCTCATGGACACCTATGGTTACCAAAGCAAGACCCTTCAGCTCCAAGTGGCCTATGCCAATTTCCTAACCTTTGAAAAAGAAAATCCCCAGGCCGCCGTTGC
>JBCCZF010000309.1:0-4622 GCA_039188035.1 Bacteroidota bacterium
CGGATGGTATTGGGAGGCCAGTTTGCGATAGGCTTTTTTTATCTCCTTCGCGCTGGCCGATTTCCCCACACCCAATATGTTGTAATATTCCTTAAAATCCATTTTTTGTCCTTTTGTAGCCCCTTGACCAATATTCTGGTAAAAGAAAAGAGGCTTTCGCCCCTTTTTCCCTTATGAATCCAATCCAAAGGCGTAATAGTGTTTGCCAGGGCGGTCCTTGTAGACGCCCTCCATCATAACGCCTCCTTCCCGGTCCTCCATAGCCTTGGCCACATCCTTTACGTCAGTTACCTTTTTTCCATCTATATGGGTAATGACAAAGCCTTCTTGCATTTGCGTTTCTTTTTTTATTTTTCCCGGATGGAGCTGCGTTACCTGAACCCCTCCATCAATATCCAATTCCTGGGCTTCCTGCTTGGAAAGGGTCTCAAAATTGGCTCCTAGCAAATTAAGTACCTCTTTCTTTTCCCGTTTAACAATTTCCGTGGTGCCTTCCGCATTCATTAGGATTACGTTAAACCGCTTTTCCCTGCCGTCTCGTTTTAGGGTCACCTCGACCTTGTCCCCAGGCCTATGTCTGGCGATAACTTCCTGTAGTCTGGGAGACGTAATTACCTCGTCTCCATCAATGGCCACCACAATATCGCCGGCCTGTATGCCCGCCTTTTCCGCGGCGCTATTCTCACCTACCTGTTCGACCCAAACCCCTTTTTCAAAATCTACATTTTTCTCCTTGGCCAGGTTGCCATCCATGGTACGGATGCTAACCCCCAGCATGCCCCTTTGTACCACCCCATATTGCAAGAGGTCCTCCACGACCTTGGAAACGATATTGCTGGGTACCGCAAAACCGTATCCGTTGTAGGTGCCTGTTCTACTGGCAATGGCCGTATTTATCCCCACGAGATCGCCGTTTAAGTTGACCAGGGCACCCCCACTGTTTCCAGGGTTAATGGCCGCATCGGTCTGGATAAAGCTTTCGACGGCCAACCTTTCCGGGTTAATGTTGATGTTCCTTCCCGTGGCACTTACAATGCCCGCGGTGACCGTTGAGGTAAGACTAAACGGGTTACCGACCGCAAGAACCCATTCACCTACCTTTACGTCATCCGAGTTGACCAGGGCCAAGGGCTTTAGGTCATCTGCCTTGATTTGGATCAATGCCAAATCCGTAGTGGGATCCGTCCCGATTACCGTGGCCTTATATGTACTATTGTTGTGCAAGGTTACCTCAATCTCATCCGCATTGTCTATCACATGGTTGTTGGTAACAATATATCCCTTGTTATTGATCACCACTCCTGATCCCGTACCATATCTGGGCTGTGGAGCGGAATCCTCGCCCCCTGGAGATCCTTTGAACATGTCCCCAAAAAATTCCTTGAAGGGATCCGGTAATTGCCGGTATCCCCGGGAATCCCCGTAACCATACCCTGAACCTGTTTGCGAAGCCCTAATGTTTACCACCGCATCCAAGACTTTATTGGAGGTAAGGGTGAAATCCAAAGGCTTTAGATTGCCCTCATTATCGGCCGCGTAAAGAACATTAGGCCCTTCCAAGGAACGTACCTGTTGTATGGTTACCGGTTCTTCCCGCAGCACATGATAGCCGGCAACCACTCCAAAACTTACTACTAGCGCAATAACCGCAGCGAAGAAATAAACCTTCCCTGCGGATAATTTGTGTTTATTCATTTCCATTATTTGTTTCTTTTATTTTAAAGTGATTTAATTTACCCTTATGCCTGTATTGATAGACCTACATCATGAAACGCATACAATGTATTCCCAAAATTATGCCATTTTGTCATTAAACCATGATGCAATGTGCATTGCATACGTATTGTTTGGCCCGAATGAATGGGCTAGACCCATTACGATATTTGAGTGGTCAAACATCCCTGGGGTATCCATTCCCACCATGTTCCAAGGGACAAATCCCATGCCAGAAAGAAGTGTTTTTTGCCAAAGTATTGTAAAAAAGTCCTTGTTTTTGCGCACACCAACAAACCATGTGGTCTGTACTCCGCTGTTTTGATTTTTGAAATTCCATTTTTTAGCTTTTGGGCCTACAAAATCTTCTTCTGGACGATATCCAAGGGATTCCGCCATCTGTAGAGAAAGTCCTCGACAAACCGATCAGTCCATTCCCGAATTTTTATGTAAGGAATGGGCCCATACGGCGACCTAGGGAGAAAATAGCATTTTTATTACCTTTACAAAGGTAATTCATAGTAAAACCAGAAGTTGAAGGAGCGTACTACGGCGATATTAATTTTTGCACAATCCCCCTTGGAGGAGGTAAAGTGCAAACAGGTTTCGAAAGGTGAGGCTCTTTTTGATCGGCTTACCAGACGCACGCTCGGCACTGTCCAAAAAACAGGACTGCCCTTTTACCACTTTACGGAAAAACTGCAACAGGGCCGTAGTTTTGAAGCGCGTCTTTCACACGCTGCCAGAATGGTGTTTGAAAAAGGGTATGATAACCTGATTATCATAGGTAATGATTCCCCTAGGTTAGGCACCTCTCATCTTTTGGATACCCTGGGAGCCCTAGAAATGGGCAAGACCGTATTAGGCCCCTCTGCGGATGGGGGATTTTATCTTATGGGTATCCATAAATCCGTATTCCGTTCTTTGGACTTTAAAGGTCTTCCTTGGCAGACCTCACAGTTGTTCAAAACACTCTGGGGCCATCTTAATGCCCTAACCCCCAACATCCTACGATTGGAAACCTTGTTTGACTTGGACAACCTCAAGGATGTGATTTCTTTTCTTAGTCGTTTTGGAACTTTTTCCAAGACTTTGTTGTCCTATTTGACACAAATAATCTGTAATCCCTTGCGCCCTTGGTATTTAGCCAACGATTTACCCGAATATGGCGTTATTCCCATTCCACCCAACAAGGGTTCTCCCCGTGTAGCTTTGTAGACCGGAAGGAATGGTTCCAAGGTGCGGATACAATTTTGAATTTGTGCCCGCCCCGCTCCAATCGTTCCTGCTAATTTCCTTGAAACGACCAGGGCATAGTCCAACAAGTTGGTTCTTCAAAAAATTTATAAGGGGTATGGGAATACCCCAATTATTCATGGGATCCCGATTCATTGCTTCGGCAAAGACCTGATTAAGGTTCCTTATCACCAACAATCCAAAGCACACAATTAAAATGGCAAATTCATATTATGACCCTGCGGATCTTCGAAAATTTGGAAAGATTACCGAGTGGAGCGAAGAACTAGGAAACAAGTTTTTTGACTATTACGGAAAAGTATTTGAGGAGGGAGCCCTTTCCGCAAGGGAAAAATCGCTTATTGCCCTCGCTGTGGCCCACGTGGTCAAATGCCCCTACTGTATTGATGCCTATACCAAAGATGGGCTACAACGTGGCATCACCAAAGAAGAAATGATGGAGGCCGTTCATGCCGGGGCCGCCATTGAAAGCGGTGCTACCCTGGTCCATGGGGTACAAATGATGAACAAGTACAACAAATTGAGCATGTAGTCATGGAAAGCATAATGGATCAGATAAAACGTGCCAAGAAGCCCCAAAAAAAGACTTTAAAGGCCAGAAATGATGCCTTGGCATCTGCAAACAGGCAACTTGAGATCTTAAACGGTGGTATTTTCGCCGATGGGGAGCTTCCTTATTTTAAGGATAAGATATCGGAAATCGGGCATTTTCCCCTGCGGCCCAATGCACTGGAAATCCTCCAGATCAACGTTGGCTATATGTGCAATATAACCTGCGAACATTGCCATGTTGACGCGGGCCCAGGGCGGAAGGAGATAATGACTACCGAAACTATGGCGATGTGCCTTGAGGTCATAAAAAATACAGGGGCCCATACATTGGATTTAACAGGGGGAGCCCCGGAAATGAACCCTAATTTCAGATGGTTCGTGGAAGAAGCCTCAAAAGCGGGAATTCAAGATTTTATAGTCCGTTCCAATCTTTCCATTATAATGGCGCATCCCAAATTTCGCGATTTACCAGACTTTTTTAAAAAACACAACGTCCACGTAGTTTCATCATTGCCGCATTATACCCGTGGAAAGACCGACAAGCAAAGGGGCGATGGTGTTTTTGATGCCTCCATTCAAGCTTTGAAAGAATTGAATGAACGCGGGTATGGTATGCCTGACAGTACCCTTAAACTCGATTTGGTCTACAATCCGTCCGGGGCCTTTTTGCCTGGCGACCAGGTGGCGCTTGAAAGGGATTTCAAAAAGGCGCTGCTAGAGGATTTTGGAATTCACTTTCACGGGCTCTTTGCCATTACCAATCTGCCCATTTCACGATTTTTGGATTACCTAATCGCCTCGGAAAACTACGAGGATTATATGTATGCCCTCGTGGAAGCCTATAACCCAGCCGCCGTAAGCGGTGTTATGTGCACCAATACCCTATCGGTAAGTTGGGACGGTTGGTTGTACGATTGTGACTTTAACCAAATGCTGGATTTGAAAGTCGCCAACAAAATCAAGCATATTAAGGATTATAACGAAGATATCGTCAACGATAGAAACATTATTATTTCACAACACTGTTACGGTTGTACGGCAGGCGCGGGGAGCAGTTGTCAAGGTACCGTTGCCTAGGGCGTCTTGACATAAAGCCTAAA
>JBCCZF010000310.1:0-4617 GCA_039188035.1 Bacteroidota bacterium
CGGATAAAAAAACAGACCAATGAGTAATTTTTTGTATCTATTTAGGGGCGGGGACGCCAGAAGGTTGGAGCAATCCCCCGAGGAAATGCAGGAACATATGCAAAAGTGGGGCGCCTGGATGGGCGGCCTTAAGGAGAAAGGCCAATTGGTGGATGGCCTGCCTTTGTCCAGCGGTGGGAACGTGGTGCACAAATCCGGGGAAGTAATCACGGATGGCCCTTTCGCGGAAGGCGCGGAAGTGGTTGGCGGCTATCTTATTGTATCCGCAACAGATCAAGAAGAAGCTGTGGAGATTTCCAAAGGATGTCCCATTTTTGAGCACGAGGGTAATGTAGAGGTACGTGAAATCATGTCTATGGATATGTAGTCCCAGTAGGGGCAAAATAAAATTTGAAAAGTCCGGAAAATGTTTTGTCCGGACTTTTTACTTTGGCGCATGGGCGAGAAAAAAAAGAAAGGTCTGGTAGAACATGTTTTCCGGCACGAATACGGGAAAATAGTATCTGTACTATTAAACCGGTTTGGGCCTTCCCATTTGGAGAGAATCGAGGATGCCGTACAGGAATCCCTGATCAAGGCCATGAACCTTTGGGCCTTTGAAGCTCCTGGAAATCCAACGGCTTGGCTCTTACGGGTAGCGGGCAACCAACTTATCGATACCCTAAGGCGGGACCAAAAGATGGATGTCACCGCCAATACGGAGCAGTTTGATAAGGGCCATGCCAGTCCGGAGGAAATCGCTTTGGAGCATACGATCAATGACAGTCAGCTTAAGACCATATTTGCGTGTTGCCATCCGGCCATCTCCAAGGAATATCAAATTGTATTGAGCCTAAAGCTTATCGGAGGTTTTGGGAATAAGGAAATTGCCCGGGCCTTACTTAAAAAGGAAGAAGCGGTCGCCAAATCCTTTACCCGCGCCAAGAAGAAGTTAAAGGCGTCCGTAAAAACTTTGGACGTGCCTGTGGAGATAGGGCTTCGTTCCCGCTTGGCCATTGTGCTTAAAGTCATTTATCTATTGTTTACCGAAGGGTATACGGCAAGCCAGGGCGAAGTGCTCATAAAAAGGGATATCTGCCTGGAAGCCATCCGTTTGGCCCTGCTTCTTGCCCAGAATGCCTATTGTAACCGTCCTGAGGCCCATGCGCTTATTGCCCTAATGTGTTTTCACACCTCACGATTTGAGGCACGTATGGATGCGCAGGGCGAGCTAGTAGATTTGGAACACCAGGATCGGGAGAAGTACAATTGGGAATTGATACAGACTGGTATAGCACACCTGGAGGGCGCGGCCGTGGAGACGGATCCCTCCGATTACCATTTACAGGCGGCCGTGGCCTACTACCACTGCACGGCCAAAAGTTTTCTGGACACGGATTGGGAAAGCATCCTACGGCTATACAGCCTTCAGCTGGAACGGCAGTATTCCCCGGTCGTGCATCTAAACTGGATTGTGCCTTATCACAGGGTATACGGGTACAAAAAGGCGTTACGGGAATTGGAAAAGTTCCAAAACGGCCCTTATTATACCGAACGAGCACTTTTTTATGCGCTCAAGGCGCAGTTGCTGGCGGAGGGCAATGAAAATGAACAGGCCAAAATCGCTGTGCAAAAAGCAATCGCCTTAACGACCAATCAGTTGGAAAAAAGACATCTTCAGAAAAAGCTGGAATCGTATCCCTAGCACAGGCACTATAGCGTCTTCCAAAGTTTAAAATCGGTTTATACCTTAAGTTATTATTCCCGTTCCGCCAGTTGGTCTTTCCCCATGACCATCTTTGCCTTATGGGCCTGTACCAAGGCATTGATTTCTTGGAGCACCTCGGGATGGTCTTCCGCAATATTATATTTCTCGGAGGGGTCTTCACTGAGGTTGTATAAAAGGGGAACGGTATGGTCTTCCCTTTCCCCAAATTGGCCGTAGACCCCTTGGGTAGTGTAGTGTGCCTTAAAGTCGCCCAAGCGCGCCGCGTACACCTCGTTGCCCCGATAATAGATTAGGGATTTTCTGGGGCTGGGCGCATGTTCTTTAAAGGTACTACGGAGGTCTACCCCGTCCATGATGCGGTCTTGGGGAATTTCCACACCGGCCATACGACTAAAGGTGGTAAAAAGATCCATAGTGGATCCCAAATCGGATACCACTCCCGGTTTTACAAGTCCAGGACCCCAAAAGATGCCGGGTTCCCGCATACCACCTTCCCAAGTACTGCCCTTGCCCGCATAGAGCGGGCCTGCACTACCCCCGTGGGTGTCAAAGGGCAACCAGGGGCCATTGTCCGAGGTAAAGACCACAATGGTATTTTCCGCCAATCCTTCCTTTTCCAAGGTTTTTAGGATAAGACCTACCCCATGATCGATCTCCTCCACCACATCGCCATATAGGCCGCGTTTGCTCTTCCCCCGAAAATCCTTGGAGGCAAACAGCGGAATATGGGGCAAGTTATGGGCCATATAAATAAAAAAGGGCTGTTTTTTATGGTCCTTGATAAAATCGATGGTCTCCTCGGCATATCGTTTGGTAATGGTGTGCTGGTCCACCGGACGCTCCACGACCGTGGTGTTTCGGAGCAAGGGTACATTAAAATCGCCGGGTTTAATGGAATCCCCGTCCGCAACGGTCTTTTTATACTGTTTTTCCCCAACAAAATCCATATCGTTGGAATAGGGGATGCCAAAGTAATAATCGAATCCATTGTTCGTGGGGAGGTACTGTTCCCTATGGCCCAGATGCCATTTGCCAATGGCTGCCGTGGCATATCCTGCTTTTTTAAGTTGTTCCGCCAAGGTTATCTCCTCTTGGGGCAGTCCATATACGGAATTGGGGAATAGCACCCGGCTTTTGCTGCTGGCCATCCCACTGCGAACGGGTAACCTGCCCGTCAGTAATGCCGCTCTACTGGGCGTGCAGACACTGGCCGCCACATAGAAATTAGTCCATTTTTGTCCTAGGGCCGCCATACGGTCCAAGTTGGGTGTTTTGATGGTGGGGTGCCCGTAGCAGCCCAGGTCACCGTACCCTAGGTCATCCGCAAAGATGACAATAAAATTAGGGGGGCGTTCCACAGCTTGCTGTGCCCAACCTTTTTTCCCTGTACCGAGAAGCAATGCCAAGGCTCCTATCAAGGGTATCATGGTCTTAACCACCCAGGAGGCCCTTATGTTTTTAATGAATTTTTGTCTTTGCATGGAAAGGAGGTATAGAATTAAAAAACTGCCCTGGAAGATATAAAAAAGAGGGGGAACCGGAATGGTTACACGTAAATTAATGTTGATAACGTATACGGAACGCACCTCTACCTCCCCGGTCAACGCAAAGTTCCTTGCAAATGATAAGCCAACCCAAAAACGTCCCTAACCGGGTCAAGGCCCTGTTTTCGAGGAAAGTGGATCCCACTCCCGGTAAAACTGACTGAGGAATTCCAGCATAAATTGGTGCCGTTCCCCGGCCATTAGTTTTCCGGTCCGGGTATTCATTTTGTCCTTGAGCAGCAGCAATTTTTCGTAAAAATGGTTGATAGTAGGGGCTTTTGCCTTTTTATAGGCTTCCTTGCTCAGGTGCGGGTTTGGAACAATTTCGGGATCGTACAGCGCCCGGTTCTTGAACCCTCCATAGTTAAAGGCCCGTGCAATACCTATGGCTCCCATCGCGTCCAAACGATCCGCATCCTGTACCACCTGGAGTTCCAGGGAATTGAAAGTCTTTCCCCGTCTTTTCCCCAGACTGTTCTTAAAAGAGATGTTTTGGATGATTTTTACGACATGGGACACCGTTTTTTTGGAAACCGGAAGGCTTTCGAGAAAACTCCGAGAAACCCTAGGGCCCAGCTCCTCGTTGCCATTGTGGAATTTGGCATCGGCAATATCGTGCAGCAAGGCGGCCAGGGACACCACGAGGATATCCACCTTTTCGTCCTTGGCAATAAAAAGGGCGGTACGGAAAACACGCTGGATGTGGAACCAGTCGTGCCCACCTTCCGCGCCCCGCAAGGTCTCTTTTACGAAGGTTATGGTCTCCTCAACGATTTCCGCATCCGTCATGATTGCACCCGTATTCCGGAGATTACTTGTTTTTCGGCCTGGGCAATCAGGTCGTCGGCATTCCCTTTGTTCTCAATGGGCGGGTGTACCGTAAAGGTCAAGTGATTGCCGATTCCGTAGGGGAATTTGCCATAACGCAGCATTTTCCAGGAATTATTGATGCTTATGGGTACAATGAGGGCGGAAGGGGCGTTTCGTATCAAGATCTTGAGCCCCATGGGTTGGAAGTTTTTAGGGTGTCCGTTGCGGCTTCGTGTCCCTTCCGGGAAGATTACGGCACTTCTTTTATGTGTCTCGATGTATTTGCCCAACTTGGCAATTTGGGTCAGGGCCTGTTTGCTATCCTTTCTATCGATCAGTACCGAACCCCCGTGTTGGAGATTGTAGGATACGCTGGGAATACCCTTCCCCAATTCGATTTTACTCACAAATTTGGGGTGGTGTTGGCGCAACAAACGTCGTCGCATACTGCGCCTCAAAGGGTGCGGTTCATCAGATCACTCGAGCAATGGCCCTCGACTATGTTGAACAAGGGATTCGGATCAACGCGGTTTGCCCCGGTGAGGTCGATACCCC
>JBCCZF010000311.1:0-4607 GCA_039188035.1 Bacteroidota bacterium
AGTGGGATGGAAACCCCGGAACCCCTTGTTATCCGAAGCTATAAACATCTCAAAGCCTTTTTTGCCAAAATCAATAGAACCAGAAAGCCAGGGCTCCCCCTTCCCGAAGTGGATTTTTCCCAGGAGACCGTTCTTGTGTATTGCGGCGGGGTCACAAAGGCTTCCTTAAAGCCTATTTTAACTTTAGTCAAAGCGACCGATAGTACATTTTTTGTCCATCCCGAAATGGTGAAACGGGAAAAGGGCAGTTCGGAAAATATAGTTACTCCCTTTAGCTTATATACCCTACCCGTTACCGAAAAGGAGATAATCTTCCAATAAATCCGATGAATTCCAAGGCATCTGCAAGCCATCGAAAAAATGCCCTTTTCATAGTGAAAACATAAGGGAATCAGTGCTTTACATTATCTTAGTCCTTTAAATTGTCCTTAATCGCATATACCTATGAAAAGCTATGTTCTATCCCTTTTGGGATTTTCTCTTTTGTTGGGTTCCCCAGTTTTTGCACAAGAAGAACCTCCAGTTCTGACCTCCAAGGACAGTACCGTGGTTTCCGCCTGGGTTATTGGCCTAGGAATCAATATTGTGGATGATTCCGCTACACCCTTTGGCGATGATTTTTTAAACGTCGAGGACACCTGGCATGCCGTACCGTATCCATCCCGTGTAAGCATTGGTCGATTTTTTAAGAGCGGCTTGGGGCTTGAGGCGATTGGAACCTACAATAGGTACAAACCTGGAAAAATTGTCAATGGGGTCGTGAATACGGAGTTACGGGAATACTTTGCCATTGATGGTAAAATTAGCTACGATTTAAATAAGCTCATTGGGCACACCGGCTGGTTTGACCCTTACGTTCATGTAGGGGGAGGGTATACTTCAATCGGGGGTGACGGACTGGCAACGGGCAACGCCGGATTTGGTTTTAATACTTGGTTTAGTGACCGTTGGGGGCTAAACCTGAACACTATGGGTAAATGGGGTCTTGAGGAGGATTCCTCCAGACATATACAGCATTCCGCCGCTGTAGTATATCGTTTTGGCATCGAAAAAGATCTCACCAAGAAAGGTCGGGATAAGCTGGCCTTAATGGAAGCCATGGAAAAGGAAAAGCAACGGGTAAACGATTCCATTGCCGCAGCAAACCGGATTAAGGAAGAAGCCGCGCTAGCGGAGAGATTATTAGCGCAAGAACGGGAACAACGTTTGGCAAATGCTGAAAAGGCCAAAAGGGATTCTTTGGAATTGCGCAAAAGGAAAAGGGATGAGCTGGCCAATTTGACCAAGGTATATTATGCCTTCAACTCTTCCTACCTTACGGCAACGAACAAGATGCACTTGGGGGAACTTATCGATTATATGAACAAGTATCCCGAGTCGACTATCCTGGTAAAAGGCCATGCGGATTCCCGGGGAGATGCGCAATACAACGAATGGTTGTCCAAGCGCAGAGCCAAAAGTGTGTTGAAATTTGTGGTTTCCAAAGGGATACCTGATAATAGGATACAAGCTGATGGGTATGGGGAATCGGAAGTCACAAATCATTGTGTTGACGGAGTTGTCTGCACCTCTGAGGAGCATAAGGCCAATAGAAGAATAGAATATATATTGCTGGACTAGGGCAAAGGAAAGATTGATATCCAGGGCCAGGGATTCTAGGGAATAGGGGCGGTCTTCTCAAAAGAGAATCCACAAACAAGGATTTTAGGAATTGCCTTGGGTTGGGGAATTTCGTAATAGATTCCGGGCCAATGGTAAGGGATATTCAGGAATGACCGAAATCCGATAAAAACAGAGGTTTAGAAGTTCTTACTGCCGCAAGAATAGCCCTTTTTTAAGGTAAAACTCTTAAAAACAAGGTCAATTCCCTCTGTTGGACTATCTTTTCAAAACTCGATCAATAACAAAATACACTTTATATCGAGGTTGCCTTTTGTCCCGATAACTATCGGGACGGAATATTGAAATCTCCGAGGGTTTTCTCCTTACTCCTGAAATTCCCATAGTAGTTCTATAAATCGCAGTCTCCCAATAGTATGGACGGGGAACCCAATCCACGGTTTTGCGATTTAAGGGTACTGGTTTGTTAGAGATACATGTTCTTTATCTCAATACGAAATGCGCTGTTATAAATTTGGATTTACCTGGCAAACACCAGATAAAAGGGTTCGGCATATTCTGTGCCCACCATATTTCCGAAATACTTTGCAGAATTGCGAATACCTTCAAGACTTCGGGGATGTGGATAATCCCTGAGTTCTGTTTTGTACTTGGACATTGCGTTTAACTTGTCATCTATAGTAGGGCCGATATCGATAAATACGTTGGGGTTAAAGGGTTCTTTTTTTAACATATTTCCCCACTCCGTGGATGAGTTTACATAGTAGGAAAGCAAGTGTTTTACCTTCTGCCCGGGAAAAGGTCTACATGAAACCAAAGTACTCTCAAATAGCTCATTATGGTCTTTATTAATGTCCGTTCTATCCTGAACGAAGACAGTATCGTAATCACCTCCTGAAATAATTCTTCCCAAAGCAATGTTTTTGTCCACATGGGCAACGGTATCCAAACGCATATCGGGAAAGTCCTCTCGCGGCAATACGCGTGAGCCCAAGACCGCATTGGCTTGCTTAGCTTCACCGAATTTGTCCTCCAAAATGGCTTCGTTATTAAAGTATTGTGTGCTGCTTCCATCGGTAAATATGAGTACATCCACTTGTTTGCCCATTTTTACCAGTTTGGGTATTGTACCTCCCACACCCAATATTTCGTCATCGGGATGCGCTGCTATGACCAATATCTTATTGAAGAGTTCCAGCATTATTTTAGAAGTTGTTTAAGTTTAAAAATTTCATCTTGTACATTATAACCCAATTTGTCGCCGACTCGGAAAAACTTCATTTCTACCTCTTGCTTATCTGCGTAGGTTGGTGCATTTAGCCAAAGATTTCCATTGGAGAAATGAACCAAGATACCGTTTTCACCTTTTCTGAGTATTTGACCTTGACTTCCAGAATATTTCCCATCATCGTCGAGTTCCACTTCCCAAAATATGATTTTGTGGTCCTTGTAATAACAATAGGCCCCCGGATAAGGTCTTCCCACGGCACGGATCAAGCGGTCTATTTCGTCCACGGTTTTACCAAAATCGATAATTCCGTCGGCAGGAGTCCTTTTGCCCCGGACTGTTGCCCCATTTTCATCTTGTGCCTCAAAACTGAATTTTTCACCCTTGTCAATGCGCCTGTATAGTTCTAAAAACCCATTCCCCAATTCTTTACCCACTTTGCCGTATAGATCTTCGACATACGTCCTCTCTGGAATGGAAAACGCCCTCTGGAATATCAACTTGCCGGTATCCACCCCGGTATCTATTTTAAAAAAGCTTACCGCGGATGTCCTTAAATCTTCCAAGATGGTCCATGGCAAGGGTGCACGGCCTCTTCCATAGGGTAGTTTGGAGGGGTGTGTTCCTACTACAAATTTTGAAAAACAACGGATAAAATCCTCCTTGAATATTTGGCTCCATCCCAACGTAAAGAGATAATCCAGATCCAGCGAGCGGACTTCATCGATAGTTTCGGGGGCATTTACATTTTTTGTGTCCACTGTTCCAATACCGTGTTCTGAACAGAAATCGTGTAAATCATAATAGTCGGAAACATTTTTGTTCTCATTACTTGGTAGGGTAATGAGTGTAGTGATGTCACAGCCATGGCCCACGAGAAAACGAAGACTTTCATAGGACTCCAAATTAGAGCCGATACAACCTATTTTAAAACTTTTTTTTGACACTTTTTATTGGGTATGCGATTAAATGGTTTTTAAACACAGCTTTAATAACGAAAGCCAAACTTGTTCTTGCACGTAGCAATCATGGCCTTAAACAACATTTATTTCTCCAAAGCACGTTACAAAGGCATTTGGAGCCGTTTTTTTATGAAAATAGCGGTGGCCGTCAAAATGCATATTAAGACCATTATCTATTAATCCAATACTGTTCCATCCCAATTGATTAGGACTAATAAAATCTTTCCTAAGATTGTCCGCAATGTACACATAGTTGTAATTTGGAAAAGTATGTTCGATAACCTTAAAATTACGTTCATCCGGTTTCTCCGAACCAATTTCTTCGGAAACAACTATTGTATCTACGATCCCTGATAGTCCAAGGGCATTAATCTTTATTGGTACCGTTCGTTCCATTTGCTCCGGCAGGTCCCGTAAGGTCCGCTGTTGTGAAGCTCGTCCCATCGGTAAAGTTGAGGGTAAATGTCCCGTTTCCGTTGTCGACGGTGGATGCTATCCCGTTCCCGTCGGCACCGTTCGTACCATTGGCACCGTCTGTACCATTGGTACCGTTTGTTCCATTTGTCCCCGCTGGTCCGGTAAGGTCGGCCGTTGTAAAGCTCGTCCCGTCGGTAAAGTTGAGGGTGAACGTTCCGTTTCCGTTGTCGACGGTTGAGGCAATCCCGTTCCCATCGGCACCGTTCGTACCATCCGTACCATCCGTACCATCTGTTCCGTTTGTACCGGCAGGTCCGGTAAGGTCGGCCGTTGTAAAGCTTGTCCCGTCGGTAAAGTTCAGGGTGAAGGTCCCGTTTCCG
>JBCCZF010000312.1:0-4607 GCA_039188035.1 Bacteroidota bacterium
CTACAAGATCTACTCCAGCTATAATCTCACTTACGGGATGTTCTACCTGAAGCCGGGTATTCATCTCCAAGAAGTAAAAATTGTGGTCCGCATCCATAAGAAATTCCACGGTACCCGCACCCAGATAATCACAGGCCTTGGCCACCTTCGCCGCCGCATCACCCATTTGGGCCCTAAGTTCAGCGCTCAAGAGAGAAGAAGGCGCTTCCTCAACTACCTTTTGGTGCCGCCGTTGGATACTACATTCCCTCTCAAAGAAATGAAGGATATTCCCGTGGCTGTCCGCCATTACCTGAATCTCAATATGCCTTGGGGAGGTCACGTACTTTTCGATAAATACCGAACCATCGCCAAATGCCGAAGTGGCTTCGCTTATGGCACGGTTCATCTGTGATTCCAAATCCTTTTCCTTTTCAACGATCCGCATTCCCTTGCCCCCACCTCCAGCGGAAGCCTTGATCAAAATGGGAAATCCAATTTCCTTGGCTATGGCTTTGGCTTTTGCTATATCCGTTATAGCCTCATCTATCCCGGGAACCATGGGGATATTGTATTGCTTTACGGCCTCCTTGGCCGCCAATTTACTCCCCATGACCCGTATGGCCTTTGATTTTGGGCCAATGAAAACAAGCCCGCTCCTTTCAACAGCTTCCGCAAAATCCGCGTTTTCACTCAAAAAACCATATCCCGGATGGATCCCGTCCACATGGAGTTTTTTTGCCACTTCAATTATCGTATCTCCCCTAAGGTAGGACTGGGCAGAGGGGGCCTCCCCAATGCATACCGCTTGATCCGCGAACCGCACGTGCGGCGCGTTGCGATCTACAGTGGAATAGACGGCCACAGTCTTAATGCCCATTTTTTGGGCCGTTTTCATTACCCGTATTGCTATCTCTCCCCGGTTTGCTACTAGAATTTTCTTCATAATGGACTATTCAAATTCAATCAACAAGTGTTTCTTCTCAACCGCTTCGCCCTGGGTAACGGCAATGGTCTTGATTATCCCGTTCCGCGGCGAGGTTATTACGTTCTCCATTTTCATAGCTTCCAAAATAATCAAGGGCTCATCTTCCTGAACTTCCTGACCTTCCTTTACATTAATCTCCAAAATCAAACCGGGCATAGGGGCCTCAATGGAACCAATATCCTTTGCCGAGGCCAGCGCAAAGCCCATCTTATCGATAAGCCTATCCAAGGCATCCGAAATACGCACGGAATAGACCGTATTGTTTACGAGTATCCCATATACCTTCCCATAAAAGTCGGATTGGGCAATCTGCACGTGGAAAGCTTGGTCCTTTTGAAGAATATGGTAGCTGCTGGGCGAAATGCCTTGGGCATCCAATTTTGCAATATCCCCTTCGGTAAGGTCAAAAGTGAAGGTATCGTTTACCTTTACCCTAAATGAATTATCCATAGGCCCGATTGTTTTAAGTTAATGTATCGTATTCGTTCAAATTGGTCTTGGAGTACAAGATACGGCGTAGCCCTTTACTTTTTAAATCCCTTTGGAAAACCCCAGGGGAAAATTTTCATTTCCGCACAAAAGTATCCCCTAAAAATAGTAGGGAACATGAAATTTATCATGTTTTGAGGTAAAATAAGGTACTAATCTTGTATGCTGAAAAACGATACCGGAAAATCGTTTTGCCTTCAAATCCGTATTTTTGGTTCAAAAGAAAAGCCTATGTTGATCATTGGTATCGCCGGAGGTACGGGCTGTGGGAAAACCACGGTGGTGGATCAGATTGTGGACGAACTTCCTGCAGGGGAAGTGGGGGTCATTTCCCAAGATTCTTATTATAGGGATCTTTCCCATTTGCCTTTGGAAGAACGGAAAAAGACCAATTTTGACCATCCGCAATCCATCGATTTCGAATTGTTGAAAACCCACCTAGAGGCATTGGTCCAAGGGCGGACCATAGCACAACCGGTATATTCGTTCCTAGAATGTAACCGGAGCGGGGAAACGATACAGGTGGCGCCCAGCAAGGTGATGATCGTTGAGGGAATCCTCATTTTGACGAATGCGGGACTCCGCGAGATGATGGGCATTAAGATATTTGTACATGCCGATCCGGACGAGCGTTTGATCCGCCGATTAAAAAGGGATGTGAACGAAAGGGGCTGGAACCTGAACGAAACGCTAAACAACTACCAAACCACTATAAAGCCCATGCACGAGCAGTTTATAGAACCGTCAAAGGCCTATGCAGATATTATTATTCCACACAACACCTATAATACGGTGGCCGTGGACATTGTGAGAACCATAATCAACGAAAAACTAACCTAAGGAATGGGATTCAAGGAAATTAAAAATAAAAAGTGGTTTGGTATAATGACCAATATGTACATTATAGTCCTTACAGTATTTGCTATTTGGATGCTTTTCTTTGATACCAATTCCCTTTTGATCCATAGGGAACTGCAACAGGAAATCAACAAACTGGAAAAGCAGCAGAATTTCCTTGAGCAGGAAATCGCCAAGGATAAAAAAATCATAGAAAAGCTCTCCGACTCCGCGGAGTTGGTTCGGTTTGCCCGGGAGCAATACTATCTTAAGAAAAAAAATGAGGAGATTTTCCTTATTGAATATGAGGATAGCCTAAAAACCAGGAAAGATGAGTGATCAAAATTTGTTCACGGAATTTGAAGCCGTATCGGCCAAGGCCTGGAAACAAAAAATCCAGGTAGATCTCAAGGGAGCCGACTATAACGATACCCTTATATGGGAGTCTCCCGAAGGAATACACATTAAACCCTTTTACCATTCGGACGACTTGGAGGGGAAATTCCTTGTGCCCCCAAAAGCATCAAAAAAATGGAGCATTGTTCAGTTTCTCAATGCGCGGGATGCCAACAAAACCAACCTAAAGGCCCGGGAAGCATTGGACAAGGGCGCCGAGGGACTTTTCCTTACCATTGCAGATTCCAAAATAGACCCTTCCGCCCTCCTGGCCCATATTGACCTGGAAACCGTTCCCATCTACTTCCAGTTTCAGTTTTTGGCCCTGGACTATCTGAAATCGGTGATAGACCTGGCCAATGAAAAGGAAGTAAAGTTTCATTTAAATATCGATATTATCGGGAACTTGGCCCGCACTGGCAATTGGTTCCACAACATGGACAAGGACCATAAGATCCTGAAAGAGACCTTACGGTATTCCCAAAATTTTACCGGGGTATCGGTTGCTGGGGTCGGGATGGATCTCTACCAAAATGCCGGGGGAAATAGTGTTCAACAATTGGCCTATGGGCTGGCCCATGCCCATGAATATTTGAATTGGGCTAGGGACGAGGAAAACCTACCCATCTGTTTCCATATCACGGTAGGGGGAAACTATTTTATGGAAATCGCCAAAATACGGGCGTTCCAGTTGTTGTGGAAAACCTTGTCCTCGGAATACAGCCATGCCGGGGAAGGCCACATTTTGACACAACCCTCGAAGCGGAACAAGACCCTATACGATTACAATGTTAATATGCTTCGCACCACCACCGAATGTATGTCCGCGATACTGGGCGGGGCCGATGCGGTCTGCAACCTTCCATATGACGCCCTATTTCACCATGAGAACCCTTTTGGAGAGCGCATTTCACGCAACCAATTACTCATTCTAAAAAGGGAAAGCTATTTTGAAAAAGTGGCCAATCCTGCGGATGGATCGTATTATATAGAGGAACTTACCCGACAACTGGCCGAAAAAGCGCTCGCACTTTTCAAATCCATTGAAAAGGGAGGCGGATTTCTAAAGCAACTTAAAAACCATACCCTACAGAAGAAGATCAAGGAAAGTGCCCAAAGGGAACAACAACGGTTTTCCGAAGGTCAGGAAGTGTTGGTGGGCACCAATAAATATCGTAATGCGGAAGATCGCATGCAAGGGCAATTGGATCGCTCCCCCTTTCGAAAGATGCAAAAGCGAAAAACCCTTCTTGAACCCATTTTAGAGAGACGTTTGGCAGCGGATGTGGAACAAAAAAGATTGCGCGATGAGTAGAAAAGACCTGCAGCATTTGGAACTGAAAAAAGAACCCGTAACGAAAACGGAGACATCCCCGGGAACAGGTTTTGAAACTGCGGAACATATCAGCGTGAAACCTTCGTATTCCAAAAAAGACAGAGCAAACCTATTCCATTTGGATTTTGTCTCAGGGATAGCCCCCAACCTTAGGGGACCCTACTCTACCATGTACGTCCGGAGGCCCTGGACCATCCGACAGTATGCCGGTTTTTCCACAGCCGAGGAAAGCAATGCCTTTTACCGAAGGAATTTGGCCGCAGGGCAAAAAGGGCTGTCCGTGGCCTTTGATCTACCAACCCATAGAGGATATGATAGTGACCATCCCAGGGTGATTGGCGACGTGGGCAAGGCAGGGGTAGCTATTGACTCCGTAGAGGATATGAAAATCCTCTTTGACGGTATTCCGTTGGATAAAATGTCCGTCTCCATGACCATGAACGGGGCCGTACTGCCCATTATGGCGTTTTATATTGTGGCGGCGGAGGAACAAGGGATACAACCGGAACAATTGGCGGGTACCATCCAAAACGATATTCTAAAGGAATTCATGGTACGGAACACCTACATTTATCCCCCTAC
>JBCCZF010000313.1:0-4592 GCA_039188035.1 Bacteroidota bacterium
ACCCCTTCCTTTTTAACGCTTCACTTTTACCCGCAACATCCCCTAGGCCATTCAACTCCTAAGCTCATTTTCAAATCTTCAAATCGGTGAATTTCCAAATGAATCAATTCTTACATTGATTCATTTTCAACGCTCCGTGTCCCTTTTTTTATAATGGTAGGTTATCTCTAGGTTTTTTTCATCAGGGTTTTCACCCAATGGATTTTCTATAAAATTCCCGTCGGCATCAAAATGCTTTAAAAAGGCATCGTCCTCGGCATTGAAGTCCTCCTTTTCCCAGGCATATTTTTTGGGTTCGGGAAAATCCGTTTGCATCAAAACGGCCAGTAAAAGGCCCGAAAGGAAACCGCCCAGATGTCCCTCCCATGAGATACCCTCCTTTACCGGAAAGATGTACCATAGCAAACTGCCATAAATAAATACGATGACCAAGGAAAGGGCCACCAGCCTATAGTATTTGGAAAAAACACCCTTAAAGAAAATAAAGCTGGCCAATACATAAATTAGCCCACTGGCCCCAATGTGGTAGGAGGGCCTACCAATGGCCCAGGTAAATAAACCGGACAATAGCATACCCCAAAGTAGAATCTTCCAGGCTACCGTTCTATAAAAATAAAAAAGGGCGGCCGTTAACAAGGCCAGAGGGATGGTATTGTTATACAGATGTTTTAAGGAGCTGTGGATAAACGGACTGAAAAAAACGCCTCGGAGCCCCTTAAATGTCCTCGGGTACACGCCATAAACATTCAGATTAACCTGAAACTTCAATTCCATCCAATACACCGCCCAAATGGAAATTACGGCCAGTAAGGGTACGGCTACCACAAGATTGGAGAACTTAAAATAGTGCTGTTCGGACATGCATTAAAATTAACACCTATGACCTAGGCATACAATAAGCCCGCCGAAACACGCAAACCCGAAACTTTGTCAGGTTTTTTAAAATAGCTTGCACCGGAACGCCTTAAAATTCATTTGTTACAATCAGTACCTCCAATCACAAGCGGCTTTTGTTTTACTTTTGCCATATGAACAAACCACTGGCGGAACGGGTGCGTCCCACAAGTTTGGACGACTACATAAGTCAAATCCACTTGGTGGGCAAAAACGGATCACTGACCCTACAAATAAAAAAGGGTATGGTACCCTCCCTAATTCTTTGGGGGCCCCCTGGAACGGGAAAGACTACGTTGGCCCAAATCATCGCCCATGAAAGCCAACGGCCTTTTTATAGCCTAAGTGCCATAAATAGCGGCGTAAAGGATGTACGGGAAGTCATAGACAAGGCAAAGCAGAGCGGCGGTCTCTTTACCTCTAAAAATCCGCTTTTGTTTATCGATGAAATCCATCGCTTTAGCAAATCGCAACAAGACTCCCTTTTGGGCGCAGTTGAAAAAGGATGGGTCACCTTGATAGGAGCCACCACGGAGAACCCCAGTTTTGAGGTAATCCCCGCCCTATTGTCGCGCTGCCAGGTCTACGTACTAAACCCTTTTGGGAAAGAGGATCTGACTGCGCTGCTCCATAGGGCCATAGCCATGGATCCCCAGCTGCAATCCAAGGAAATAACCCTTAAGGAGACCGAGGCCTTGTTGCGCCTTTCCGGAGGTGATGGTCGAAAATTGCTGAACATTTTTGAGCTTTTGGTGAATGCCGAGGAGGGCGACCAAATCGTTATTACGGATTCCCTGGTGATGGAACGAGTGCAGAAAAATACAATACTTTACGACAAGACCGGGGAACAGCACTATGATATTATTTCGGCCTTTATCAAATCCATTCGAGGAAGCGACCCCAATGCCGCGGTCTATTGGCTCGCACGTATGGTAGAGGGTGGGGAGGACGTTAAGTTCATCGCGCGAAGGATGATTATTTCGGCCTCGGAAGATATCGGATTGGCGAATCCCACGGCCCTGGTCATTGCCAATGCCACCTTCCAGGCCGTAAACACCATAGGCTATCCGGAAGCCCGGATTATCCTAAGCGAATGTGCCATATATTTGGCCACTTCGCCCAAAAGTAATGCGAGTTACATGGCCATAGGAAAGGCCCAACAGACGGTTAGGCAGACCGGAGACCTGTCTGTACCCCTGCCCATACGCAATGCCCCGACAAAACTTATGAAAGATCTGGGGTACGGTGCCGACTATAAATACGCCCATGATTATACGGGCAATTTTAACGCAATGGAATTTTTGCCCCAGGAAATAACGGGGACTACCTTCTATATCCCGGGCAAGAATACGCGCGAAAACGCGATTCGGGATTTTATCCAAAAACGATGGCAGGACAAATATGGTGATGAGGGTTAGGATGTATCAATTTGAAAATGTGGAAATTTGAAAATGGTTTCCCGTAAAAACCCAGGCGCAAGTATCAGGTGCAAAAAAATTCAAAAGCAAATCCGGATTCTGTAGGGCAACCTTGAACCCGAAGCTCCCACCTAGAATTTGATATTGAGTTCCTGAACCCTAAGCTTTCCCAAGGAATAGTATTCAAAATACCATTTGCTTCCCTTTTTGTAGACCATGCCCCCACTATTTCCGAATTTGGCATGATATACCTCTGGGAGGGAACTGTGGAGTAGTTTCATGACAATACTTGGTGTGCTATCCACCAACTGATAACCATTGTCCAATTCCTGGGCATACAAAAGGCCTTGCAACCCAGGGATCTCGGATACAATGTCGTCTCCCTTGGTTTCTTGCTTCACCATGGTGGAAGGAACGGGTGCCCTATTTGTATATGTCCGCTCTTCCGGGGTAGCCACTTGTTCTACCGTTTTTCCCGGCATATCCCCACCTTTTTTGATGTTGGACTGTACGGGAGCAACATCGGTATACAATTGATTCTCCGGGGTGGCCTCCTGCCGCACCGTGGGCTTCCTTTCATTGACCGCGGCCTTATTTTGCATATCGGTCTCTACGTGTTTCACATCATTCCTAAAACTTACGGTAATGGGCTCCCTATTTTCTACTTTCCCGTTGTACGTATATTGAAACCCATCCAAGGAGCGGAGGGACTCGCGAATGGCCTCATTAAAGGAAATCTTATATTCCTTTTCCTTGCTCCTGCCCTCTTGGGTGCTGTAAACCGTTTTGGAAAAACAATCTACGAGGTCCAAATTCACCTTGGTGGTGAACAAGGAGGAGTTATTATTGAGTTTGACCAAGAGTCCCAAACACCTATCGGAATTTAAATCCATAGGCAAATTGTCATCATAAAAGACCTGAAACCCTTTTTGGGTGAATAGATGCTTCACCAAGGTACTGGTCTGGTACTGATTCTCCTTTTTAAAATCACTAAACCTCTTAGGAACTATAATAAACTTATAGTCATTTAACACCATTTGCGCAGTGCCTATATTGAACACTGTACCCATTAGAAGCAATATAAGTCTTTTCACAAGTAATCCTTTTACATTCTTTACTGAAAAAAGCGTGCCAAACCCGGCCATAAAGACAGAAGTCCTAGACAACGCTTTCCGTTACTTGCCCCAAGATATGATATTTAATCCTATTTGGAAAGATGCATAATGGGTGTCCGCCACGTTGCGATATGCCAAAAGATTGTCTGCCAGGACATACATATTCACGGGCCCGGCCTGAAGATTTACCCCGAGGCCCACATTACTCAAGGAAAACTTATCCACCGTATAGGTAGCCTTTGCAGCCAGTAAGTTCCCAAAACGGCGGGTGTAAAAAGCGGTCCAAGCGGTCTGTGGCCCCCTAGGCCTATTGATTATATAAAGCTGGCCACCGAAACTGTTGGTATACTTAGCACGCATCCTATTTCCAGAGGAAACCAATTCCCCACAGTCGCAGGCGCGTTGGGATTCTATGGGGGCACCAAAATCCCGGCGGATGGAAGCGTATAATTTTGTAGGTCGAAAGGCGATGTATCCCTTGGTATCATCCTCAAAGGGAATCAAAGCCTCCACCTCGTCTACCAAATCCTGCCAGAAATCCGTATCGGGATCGTTCAAGGCATCCGGAAGTATTACTTCTACCCCCTCCACTGTAGCCCTTCCCCTTAAGGTATAAGTCTTAACATCATTACTGTGATATACAAATCCAACATCCAAAAGGCTTCCGGTTATCACCGTTTGCCTATTCAAATTATAGGTAAAGCCCAAATCCAGGCCCACGCCCAGATTTCCACCAAAAAACCCCCGTTTCAGTAAGGTCTGCCCTAGCTCCCCATTGTCCTCCGCATTCTCCAGTTCATTTAGGCCGGACGTCCTGATGCGCATATCCGCATCCAAGGTGCTGGCGAGTATGTTGTTCTGGCCCGGATCGGTCACAAAGGTTCCCTGGTTCCGCGTGGAGTTAAAGTCAAAAATGCTGGAATAGAGTTTTGCGCGGGCACCAAAAGTAAGTTTGGAATTCATTCGTTTATTGATTCCAAAATGAAATACATTTAGCATTTCTCCCCGGGTCTTTAGGTGACTTAAGTCAAATTCCTGCCCCAGACGATCGGCATTGCCCTCAAAAGCCAAAATGGCATAATCCCTAAACCAGTACCCAATAGCGTCCGCTTCATGATATAAACCAAAGGAATAAAAGTTGTCCGGGTTCCTTCCTAGGAATCCA
>JBCCZF010000314.1:0-4586 GCA_039188035.1 Bacteroidota bacterium
AAATTATTTCAATTTGAACGTAATAAATATTAAATCTGTATAATAATAGTAAATTAACTATGATTTCTTTACGCAAACGTTTGTGTAAATTATTTTTATAGCTATATTTGATTCCCTTGCAGCCTACCGCACTACGTAACACTTGGGCAAGATGAAAATTCGTGGATTCCAATGGAGTGTACTACAAATTTCACTTTTTGGATTTAATAGTGGAATTTGGGAGTGCATTTTCGTTCGAAGACCCCACCCAACCCCGCCTTGCCGGCGAGGCAGGCTCCTCAAAGGGGAGGAGTTTCCCTCCTTTGGAGGGATTAAGGGAGGTCAAACCAGGGGGCAGTGAAATTGTCGTATACCCTCTTAATAAGCCGAACCTGTTTATGAAATATGCCTATGTCCATTTTGCGTTCCTTGCCCTAAGCATTTTGAATCTTAACATGTCGCTCAACGCTCAGGAAATTACGATTCAAGGCATTCATTATGCCACCCACGAGGCCGTATCCGTTGTGGTGGAAAACGGGAAGATTTCCAAAATTTTACCCTTGTCCAAAAAGGAAGGGCAAAACTTGCCCTGGATTGCGCCCGGCTTGATCGATAATCAGGTAAACGGATATAATGGGGTGTCCTTTGCTTTTGGCGGTAGCGACCTTAGTGAGCAAGATGTGATCAAGGCGTCCAGGGCCATGTGGAAAAACGGCGTAACCACCTATCTGCCCACTTTGACCACCAATGACAATGCACTGTTGACGAAGAACCTTAAAATCCTGGCCAAGGCCAAGAATAGGCCCGAACTATATGGGGCAATACCGGGTTTCCATTTAGAGGGACCCTACATATCGCCCATCGACGGCTTTCGGGGAGCGCATCCAAAACAGCATGTCAGAAAAGTCGATTGGGAAGAGTTTATGGGGCTGTACCGGGCGTCGGATAAGAATATACTCACGGTAACCCTGGCACCGGAAATAGCGGGAGCGATGGACTTTATTCAAAAGTGCAGCACTATGGGCATTGTCATTGCCCTGGGGCATCACAATGCCAGCAAGGCCCAAATCGATTCTGCCGCCCGTTTGGGGGCAAAAATATGTACCCATCTTGGGAATGGCTGTGCAAACATGATCAACCGGCATGAAAACCCCTTATGGCCGCAGTTGGCAAACGAAGGCTTGGCCGTTAGTATAATTTGTGATGGTTTTCACCTAAGGGAAGAGGAGATACAGGTTTTTTATGCGGTAAAGAAAAGTGACAAAACCATCTTAACATCGGATATCACCAGTTTTGCCGGCCTACCACCAGGGCAGTACCTTAACGAGGATGGCCATACCATAGAACTTTTGGAAAGCGGGCTTTTGCGCTATCCCGAACAAAACGTACTCTATGGATCGGCAACACCGATTAATCGCGGGGTAGTGCATATAATGAACGTAACCGGGTGCAGCTTGGCCGAGGCCATAAAAATGGGGAGTTCCAACCCGGCGCAATTATATAAGTTGAACGACCGCGGGGCCTTGAAACCAGGGAAGCGTGCCGACCTGATCTTGTTCCGGTTGGGCAAGGACAGACTTGAAATACTAAGCACCTACCTCAAGGGGAATTTGGTATATGGGGCCAAAATATAGGATTTCGCATGAAAGTATCCCTGAAAAGGAAATTGGTAACAGCCCTAAGCATGGTGGGCCCCGGGCTCTTTTTGATTGGATACAATATTGGTACCGGTAGTATCACTACCATGGCCAAAACAGGTGCCGAGTATGGTATGTCCCTGTTTTGGGCGTTGACCCTGTCCTGTATTTTTACCTTTGTTTTAATGGTAGCCTACGGTAAGGTGACCTTGGTCACGGGTAAAACCGCATTATACAACATAAAATCGGAATTCAAATACGGCTGGATTCTGGCCATTTATATTTTGATCGCCCTGATTATCGGGGAATTGTTGGCCTTGATAGGGGTAATGGGGATCGTGGCAGATTTGGTGCAGGAAGGCATTCGATTGTTGTTTCACGGACAGACGATAGCTCCTTTTTATATCATTTTGATTTTTACGGCACTGTTTTTTTCGCTGTTGTGGTATGGACGGTATCGGCTTTTCGAGAAACTGTTGACCATTTTTGTGATTATCATGGGGCTGGCCTTTATAAGTGTCTTTTTTATGGCCAAACCGAGCATGTCCGCCGTTGCCGAAGGGCTTGTTCCCGGAGTGCCCGATGGGGATGGGGCCTTGGGCCTGATCGCCGCCATAGCGGGAACCACTTGTTCGGCAGCGGTGTTTATTATGCGTAGTACCGTTGTGGCCGAGAAGGGATGGACCATCGCCCACCTTAAATTGGAGAAAAGGGATGCCTTTGTCTCCGCCTTTATGATGTTGTTTTTAAGCGGCATTATAATGGCCGTGGCGGCGGGAACCCTTCATCTTATGGGCCTAAAACTCGATAATACGGTCGAATTGATCCAATTGTTCCAACCCATTGGGGGCAAGTGGGGGGCCTTGTTGTTGATAATCGGGA
This sequence comes from Bacteroidota bacterium, assembly GCA_039188035.1. Taxonomy (GTDB): domain Bacteria; phylum Bacteroidota; class Bacteroidia; order Flavobacteriales; family Flavobacteriaceae; genus Ulvibacterium. Next base: position 2,499 of record JBCCZF010000314.1, read on the forward strand.
TAACGGGAGCAGGATTGTCCACCATTTTTCCTATTGTTCTCATTGCTCCATGGCTTATTTCCGATTATTTGGGCAAACCCAGGGATATCCGTTCGCCCTTGTCGCGTACACTTATATTTATCGCCCTCTTGTTCGCTTTTGGCAGTGTTTTTATGGAGCAACGTCCGCCCGCATTAATGATTTTTTCCCAAGCGTTCCAGGCCTGTATTTTGCCGGCCGTGGCCATACCCATATTCCTGATCATGAACAAAAAACGGACAATGCAGGGCTACATGGCGAATCTTTGGGAGAATCTGGGCGTAGGACTCGTAATCCTCTTCGCTTTTATCACTAGTTATTTTGCCATAATCGAATTACTTCAATAAACCATGGAAATCACCATCAAAGGGAAAGGTCATTTAAACGTACGGATTTGTGATACCATAGAACAAATGGGGGCAAGTGCGGCGGACTTTGTCACAGCAAAACTTGGAAGGACCATAGCCGAAAAAGGATTTGCCAACCTCATATTGGCCACGGGCACCTCGCAATTCACTTTTTTGGATGCCTTGAAACAGCGGGAGGTGGCATGGGACAAGATTACCGTTTTTCATTTGGACGAGTATATCGGGCTTCCCATTTCGCATAAGGCCAGCTTCCGAAAATACCTAAAGGAACGTATTCTGGACGGCGTAGCCCCCAAGCAGGTGCACCTCATCAATGGGGATGCCCCATACATCCAAAAAGAAATGGATCGCTATCGCCAATTGCTGGAGGCCCATCCGATTGACCTGGCCTGTATCGGTATCGGGGAAAACGGCCATATCGCATTTAATGATCCCCATGTAGCCGACTTCCAGGACGATAAATTGATAAAGGAAGTGGATTTGGATTACGAATGTAGATCTCAGCAGTTTGGGGAAGGTTGGTTTCCCAGCTTGAAGGAGGTACCGGAAAAGGCATTGACCCTGACCATCCCGACCATAATGGGAAGCGAGACCATTAGTTGCGTGGTTCCGGATGCAAGAAAGGCAAATGCCGTCTTTAATACCTTAAATCAAAGCATTACCGAAAAACATCCGGCTACGATCCTTAGGCGCCACAAAGACTGTACGCTTTTTTTAGATTCCTCGTCCGCTGGAAAAATTAGGGGTATGGAAGCCATTTGATCGATATTTAAACCGGACACGGCCGATTTGCTCGGAAGAAGGGCGGGTAGCCGGGCCGGTGTACTCTCCACCTTGGTAGGGGTGGCCGCCTTAAAGTCGATGGCCAATGGATGCGAAATACAAATAACGGACTTGCTGTCCGATCCCGGACTTTTGAGGGGTTAGGGTTGCACTATTCCCAGGACGAGTGCTATCATCCCCTGAACAGGCTTAGTGTTCTTCCAAATGTCGCCCTAAATCCATGCTGCTATGAAGAACCCGTACAATCAAAACGCTTTTTTCGTCTCGGACAAAGAAGATAATATGGGACTTAATAATTTAACCGAGATAGATTACTGGCAAATTTGGAAGCATCCCAACGGATATGGCCTTTCATTGCAATATCCTTACAACAGGCAATCAGACCACCAATGTATTTTTTGACCTGGGCTTCACCCCATTTCTTAGGCGTGTATTCAACAATACCCTCTATATCGCTATCGGCCTCTTGGGATAAAGGATAACCGCTCATTTCTTGCTGCGCCTGTCAAGAACGCTTTGTAAAATTTCCTCTGCCGAGCGTTCACTGACCCCTCTGTCCAAACCGTCTTGAATGGCCTTTTTCAAGGCCAAGAACGTATCATTGTCCTCTTGGTCACGGCGCAATAATTCACGCATATATTCACTGTCATTGGTGTACTGACCACTGGCAATGCGTGATTTGATCCATTGTTCCTGTTGCTCTGTAACCGTAATCGTCTTTCGAATAATTGACATGTATCGACCTTAAATTAGTTGATTTAAAGGTATGAATATATCATACTTTTTTAGTGTTTGCAAGAATTCACCCTGTTTTTCAGAGAAATAGATGCCATTTGTTTCCTATGTGCTTAGGTCTAAAAAGTACCATTTTGTTTCCCATCGTAATCAAAAAAGGCTTCCAATTTCTCGATTGCCCATG
>JBCCZF010000315.1:0-4585 GCA_039188035.1 Bacteroidota bacterium
AAAAAATTGGTCATGGCCAAATGGTTGTCTTTAAGGGGTATTATCTGTTTTTTCCCATTTACCCATTCCAGGACTACGGCCTTACCCTCGGCATCCCCGAGCATCATATGGGCATTGGTCAAGGCAATTTTTTGCCTTTCCAGGAATGCTAAGGCTTCGTCCACGGTACGGCAATGGGCCAGGAGGGCATCGCCCAAATTGCCCTTTATTTTTTTGGATCCTTTTATTTTGGGTTGTTCCGGGGTTACGGCACCATCAAAAAATAACCCCGCCGAGTTTACCCCACCTTGGGCAAAATCCTTCCATCCATACCAAAGTCGGGCCAATTCCTCTTTCGAAGCGGGTTCTATTTTAACGTATGCATCACTGCGGTACCAATAATCCTCATGGTTGGCCACATAGATTTTTCCGGTTTCTTTGTCAACGTAATATAAAACTGAGCACGCTTTTACCGTTAGGGGGGCAAGAAGGAAAAAAAGAATGGGGCAAACTATAAGGCGAAGGGACATCGATGTTATTTATCGTTAAAGGTACTCAAAAAGGCCTTTCTGAGGGTTCTTGGGCCGTTGGGCTATTGCCTGTTTCCCATTGTAAGAATACAATTCCAGGGGTCAGAGCGAATTTTGAAGATTTTTTCGGGGATGAAAGTTTTGCATCACCTTGGCCAAATGACTGCGATCCACATGCATATACACTTCGGTGGTAGTAATGCTCTCGTGGCCCAACATTTGTTGAATGGCCCTAAGATCTGCCCCATTTTCCAGCAAATGCGTGGCAAAGGAATGTCTAAACGTATGTGGACTTACCTTCTTTTGTAGTCCCGTTTTTTGGGTTAAATCCTTTACAATGGCAAAAATCATGGCCCTAGTAAGTTGTTTGCCCCTCCGGTTCAAGAAAAGAACGTCCCCATGACCTTTTTGGATGGTTTGGTGTGCCCGAATTTCCGAGATGTATATACGGATGTACCTCTGGCAGACATCCGGGATGGGTACAAAACGTTCCTTGCTGCCCTTACCCTGTACTTTAATAAATCCTTCCTCAAAAAAAAGATCGGATAGGCAAAGACCTACAAGTTCGGATACCCGAAGACCGCAGCCGTATAAGGTTTCCAAAATGGCACGGTTCCGTTCGCCTTCCGGTTTGCTTAGATCTATGGCGGAAATAAACCGATCTATCTCCTGGGTAGAGAGGGTATCCGGTAGTTTGCGGCCTATTTTTGGGGATTCGATCAAATCCATAGGATTATCGTCCCTGTATCCCTCGAAGACCAAATAATTAAAAAACCCCTTTAATCCTGACAGAATCCGGGCCTGGGAACGGGGATTGACCGTTTTGGCCACCTCGTAGATAAAGGCCTGGATCGTATCCATTTTTAGGTGAATGGGGCTTTGCTTAATTTGGTGTGTCTCCAAGTGCCGCATCAACTTTTTGATATCGCGCCCGTAGTTCTGAATGGAATTTTGGGCCAGCCCCCGTTCTATACGTAGATAATGCCGGTAGTCGTTTAAGGCTTGTTCCCAATTCATGTTACTAAGATACGGCCACACTTGGGATGGTGGTTCATGGGCATATCGGCAAAACGCTTTCCCGCCACATTTTTTGCCCGTTTGGCAACAAAAATGATTCCATTATCCTTGGAGCGCATAGTTTTGTAGGTTCTTACTAGAAGTGCCATGGGAAAAGTAGTTTTCTTCCTTGTATTTGTTTTTTGCGCTTTACCCCTTTTCGCCCAGCAGGGTTTTAAAGTGGGGATTCAGGGTGGTCTGCCCATTGGCGACTACAACGATTTGGTCGGGGTGGTCATGGGGGGCGACCTGGGCTATATGGCGGCACTGGGGGAGGTGGTAGACCTGGGCCTGAGCGCAGGTTATCTCTATGGCTTCCCCGAAAAATATGGCAACGAAAATTCTGTAGGCGATCTGCCGAGCATTCAGTTTGTCCCTTTGGCGGGATCTCTGCGCCTGTGGCCTTCCAATGCCTTTTCCATCGGGGTCGACGCAGGGTATGCCCTGGGCCTGAACGAAGGGAACGACGGCGGGATCTATCTGCGCCCGTTGGTGGGATTTTTATTGGGGCCACAGACCGAACTTAATTTTTCCTATACGAACATCGGTAGGGATGATACCCAATGGACCACCGTAACCATGGGCGTCCGGTATACCATTCCCTCAAGATACCGTACTCGCCGATAGTCCGTGGGCGTGAACCTATAGCGTTTGCCTAAAGCCCCATACGACAAGCAGAAAGATTCCCTTTTACAAAGTTTGCTATATTTGGCGTGGAAGAGTTTCATGATCGCGGTTTCCCAAGACTAGGATTCCTTCCCTATTTAAACATAACCATTATGAAGAAATTAGTTTTTTTTGGAGCTCTAATTTTTGCCCTCCAAAGTAGTTCGGCACAGGGAATTGTAAAAGTTGGGGTTACAGGCGGACTGCTCAATACCAATGCAGATATTAGCCTTTCCGCATTGGGCATTAGTTTGGCCAATATTGATGCGGTAAACAAGACCGGATTCTATATAGGAGGGGTGCTGGATGTGGCAGCCTCGGAAAAATTCCATATTCAACCGGAACTTACCTACGGTAGTGCAGGGGATCTTTCCTTTATCTACTTTCCCATTATGGCCAAATATTACATAATCCCAATGTTGAACATCCAGGTAGGCCCGCAGTTGAATTTTTCGTCCAATTTGGACGATATCAAGGATACCATAGACGATATCCAAGGTGTTGTGGGGTCTAATGGCGACTTGGACGATGTACTTAAGTCAACGACCATAGATTTGGCGTTTGGGGCAGGATTTGATATTACAAACAGCCTTTCCGCACAAGTGCGGTATGCAATAGCCCTTACCGATCGTTATGATGGACCTTTGGGAGGATCATTGGACATCAAAAACGCGACCCTGAACATAGGAATCGCCTATTTTTTTAATTAAGGCCCAAATCGCAGGAAGGTTTTCAACAGTTCATACGCCCTATGAAAATTATTATTATCAACGGCCCTAATTTAAACCTCTTGGGCAAACGCGAACCTGAGGTCTATGGCAATCAAACCTTTGAAGACTATTTTACAATGCTTCAATCGAGGTTCAAAAGGGTACAATTGGAGTATTACCAATCCAATATTGAAGGAGAGATCATTCAAAAGATACAGGAGACCGGTTTTTCCCATGATGGCATAGTGCTAAATGCCGCTTCCTATACGCATACCTCTGTGGGTATTGGGGATGCGGTAAAGGCCGTGGAGACCCCGGTGGTGGAGGTACATATTTCCAATACGCACAAACGCGAGGAATATAGGCATGTATCCCATATAGCCGCGGGGGCCAAGGGGGTTATCCTAGGTTTTGGATTACAGAGCTATGATTTGGCCATACAGAGTTTTTTAAAAGTGGGCACATAGTGTTGCTTACGCTTTTCCGATAGGTAGTGGCAGTGGGTGGATGATAGAGTGTAAGGTTTACGGTTGAACAAATCAAAGATTGAACGTTAACGGTTACTGGGGCGTTTGGAGTTCAAGGTTTCAGGTTGAATCTAAAATCCTTGGGTTTTTTCCCTTACAGGGCCAAGGTGCTAATATTTAATTGAGAAAATAATGGGTTTTTCCGACCAGTCCATTGGACATTTTGAAGCAAAGGAGGCACGTTACGACCAAATGCCCTATCGCCGATGTGGGCGTAGCGGGTTGTTGTTGCCCGCTATTTCCCTGGGGCTATGGCATAATTTTGGCCATGAGGACGATTTTACCAAGGCGCGTACCATCTTACGGACGGCCTTTGACCATGGGGTAACCCATTTTGACCTGGCCAATAATTACGGCCCTCCCTATGGGGCGGCCGAAGAGAATTTTGGAAGGATTTTTGAAAAGGATTTTAAGCCGTACCGGGATCAATTGATCATTTCGAGCAAGGCGGGTTGGGACATGTGGCCCGGACCCTATGGTAATTATGGGTCCCGCAAATACCTGATATCCAGCCTAGACCAGAGTTTAAAGCGCATGGGATTGGAGTATGTGGATATCTATTACCACCACAGACCTGATCCGGAAACCCCTTTGGAGGAAACCATGGGTGCTCTGGACCACATGGTACGGCAGGGCAAGGCATTATACGTTGGAATATCCCAGTATCCGGCGGAATTGACCCAAAAAGCAGCCAATATCCTAAGGGACTTGGGAACTCCATTGCTCATACACCAACCGCGTTACAACATGATGGACCGTTGGGTAGAGGACGACTTGTTAGACGAACTGAATAAGCAGGGCGTAGGCTCCATAGCCTTTTCCCCTTTGGAACAAGGGATCCTTACCGATAAGTACCTTAAGGGATTTCCTAAGGGTTCTAGGGCGGTCAAGGACGGAAGATATCTGCAAAAAGGACAGATTACCGAAGATGTTTTGGATAAGGTAAGGCGTCTAAATGCCCTCGCCCAAGAGCGGGGACAAAGCCTGGCCCAAATGGCCATTGCCTGGTTGTTGAAGGGCACACGCGTAACTTCCGTGCTTGTGGGCGTAAGCAGTCCTGCTCAGCTAGTGGATAATATAAATACCACCGAAAATCTATCCTTTACGGAACAGGAAC
>JBCCZF010000316.1:0-4557 GCA_039188035.1 Bacteroidota bacterium
AAAAAACCTGATGCCCGTACCGATTAAAGATTTCCAGCGAAGCATTGGTAAATGAAGCAACGTCTTGGATAACCAAAAAGTCATTGGTACCGTCGCCGTTGGGCGAAAACTGGTTTTTTCCGTCCAGGACATGACGGAGGATAATGTTTGGGATGGATCTTGGGAAGATCAAGAGGCTCCAGATGGCACCTATTTCTATATCCTGGATTTGGGTAGTGATTTTGGCATTCGTAAAGGTTGGATCCAACTTATTCGATAAAAGGCGATGACATACAAGAGAAAAAAAAATACTATTCGTGCATGGCTTTTTATAGGTTTTTTCCTGATAGGATTATTCCTTATCCATGCCCAAAGGGAACCCCAGTATACCCAATACATGTATAATATCGGTAGCTTTAACCCAGGTTATGTAGGCAGTGTGGCCCATCCCGAGATTGTGGGTACGTATAGGGCGCAATGGTTGGATATTCCAGGGTCGCCCAGGACTTTGCGTTTAGGAACCAATATTCCTTTTGGCAATGAAAAACACGGTTTAGGTTTTAACGCGATCAGTGACCAGTTGGGCCCACTTACGCAGACCTATGTTGATGTGGCCTATTCCTATCAATTTCCAATATCGGACAATGCCAAGCTATCCTTTGGGATGGATGTGGGCGGAGGTTTTCTGGATGTGGATTTCTCTAAGGGGACTTTTGAAAATCCCGGGGAACCTGTTTTAAATAGAAGCCCATTGAACGAATTTTACCCTACAGTAGGAGCGGGCTTGTTCCTATATGGGGAGGATATTTGGTATTTGGGACTCTCCGTACCCAATTTTTTAACGGATGGCATTTACAATGAGGATGTGGCTGCCATTGTTGAGGATAGAATCCATTTTAACTTTATTGGGGGGTACGTATTTGATTTGTCCGATAATCTAAGGTTTAAACCGACTTTTTTGGTTAATGCCGTTGGTGGTGCCCCAATAAATGTGGATTTATCCGCCAATTTTTTAATCAATGATCGGTTTACAGCCGGAGCCTCCTATCGTTGGGACAGTGCCATAAGTGGTTTGGTGGGGTTCCAGATTTCCAATAGTATCTTTATAGGGTATTCCTATGACTATACTACCAATCTTTTGGGCGATTTTAACAATGGCTCCCATGAGGTGGTGATGAAGTTTTATTTGGGTGCCGGTGAAGGAAATTCCGGGGATAGGGAAGATCGTGAACTTCGTAAAAAACCCAAACAAATCGATACCCCAAGATTCTTTTAAATGTGAAGTTTATAATGAGATCGAAGCTATTCCTTATAATTTGTTGTACAGCGGCTTCCTTTATGTGTAGGGCCCAGGAAGGGATGACCAAGGCAGATAAGTTGTTTTTTAGTTACGCCTATGCGGATGCCATTGAAGCGTATCGGAAACAATTAAGCGATGGTAAGGGAATGACCCATGCCCAATATCTGAATTTGGCGGATTCCTATTTTCAGACCAAAGAATATAAAAAGGCGGCGGATATCTACATGGATATCAATACCAAGGATACCATAATCTCGGTGCATCAGTTCAACAAGATGTTACAGGCCCTCTCAAAGACATCGGAAAAACCTAAAATAAAAGCCTTTTTGAATACCAATGCCCATTTGCTGTCCAATGAAGTGATGGAGAATTCAGCGTTTAATTATGAATTGTTGGAATCCAATTATGGGGGATTGGGTTTCCAGATTTTCAATGCAGGTTGTAATAGCCCACAAGCCGATTTTGCCCCGTCCTTTTACAAGGACAAATTACTTTTTAGTAGTGGCCGGGTTAAAAAGACCAAAAAAAAATATGGGCCTTCCGGGGAATCGTATTTGGATATCTATGTAGGCCGAAGGACAAATGACGGTAAGGTGCTCAACCCCAATCCGTATAGCCGTATACCGGAGTCTCAATTCCATAAGGCTACCCCGTATTATGCAAGTGGGTTAAATCGTATTTTCTATATCCTTTCCAATACCGAGGATGGTGACTTGACGTACGACGCCAACGGAAAGAATGCACTGGCCATTGGTATGTTGTATAGCAGTGGACAGTTCCGTTTTTTGCTAAAGGATTTAAGTACCTCGTTCTACTATCCCTTTTTTGATGAACGTACCGATAGGCTCTATTTTGCGGCCAATTTTTCGGACAGTTTTGGAGGTACCGACATCTATTATGTGGATACTAACAATGGCCAAATCATGTCCGAGCCCCATAATCTGGGGCCGAAAATCAATTCCCCGGGCAACGAGATTTCACCTTATCTTCTTAATGGGAGTCTGTATTTTTCCTCGGATGTTTTCTATGGTCTTGGCGGCATGGACGTCTATAAGTCCAACCTTTTGGCGGACAACAGCTTCAGTGTCCCTGTCAACCTGGGATCGGAAATCAACTCCCCGGCAGATGAATTTGGACTTATCATAAAGGAGGAAGGCGGGAATGCCTATTCCGGATATTTTTCGTCCAACCGAAAGGGAGGTATGGGCAATGATGATATTTATGGGTTCCTGGTAAACGGAGAACTTGGACTTAAGACCTTTTTGCTAAGGGGTGCAGTGACCAACCCTGGCCAGAATACAGGGGTGGATGACGCCTGGGTAAGAATCCTTGATACCAATGGAAAGCTGATTAAAGAGCTTATCACCAATGGGGACGGGGAATTTCAACTGGAAATTCCTTGGCGCGATCAATTGGTTGTTGAGGCGGGTAAGGAAAGATATTCCATTTACAGGGCTTCCCATGATAAAGTGGCCTTGGGGGAATTGAACGGTAAGCCTATGGCCATCCAGTTATTCGCTTTGGACGATTTGGTAACCCAAAAAGAGGAAAAAACGGTTCTAAAGCTCAATGCACTTCCTTTTAAAAAAGGAACTTCCCTCCTTTCCGGGGATGCCCAAAAAGAACTGGACAAGGTTGTAGAAGCCATCCGGAAGTTCCCAAAGATGCAACTTCGCATAGAATCCCATACCGATAGCAGGGGCAGTATGTATGCCAATAAGCGCATTTCCCAGCAAAGGGCAGATGCCATAAGGCAATATCTTCTAAATCGTGAGGTTCCAGAGGTTAACATTGTAGAGGCCGTTGGATATGGTGAGGAAAAAATCTTAAACCGGTGTAAAGACGGGGTGTACTGCCTGGATTTTCTGCACAATCAGAATTTGCGGACCCTCTTGGTCGTGGAGAATTATGGGGAACTTGAATAAAGCCGTCCATTAACCACTATTTGCTGGGCTTAGAACGCTAAGGAAATGCCGGACTAGACAATCACCATCCAAAAATAGAGCAAGGAAAACAGGGATAGGAACACAATGCCCAAATAGGTTAACCATCGTAATCCTTTTTTAGGTTTTTGACTTTCCGGGATTTCCTCGCCCATTACATTTTTTAGGTTCATGTACCCCAGCACAGGGGCAACAACAAAGGATACAAAAGTGGCTAGGCCTACCAAAACCCCCATATTGGCCTTAAAGAAGACCACTACCCCAAAATTGATCAAGGTCATCACAAGGATGCCAAGGGCAAAATAGATTTTTTTTTCGGTTAGTTTTAGCTGGGGCCGTAACAGGTGAACAACGTCGAGGTTTACCCGGGTTAAGGCGTCATGGGCCGTCATACAGGTGCTGAACATGGTGGCAAACGCAGATATGGCAATAAAGATATAGGCCCAGGAACCGATATGGGTAGTGAACAGACGAATTACTTGATCTGCAAAGAGTACTGCCTTTCCGCTTAATTGGGCATGGGTCCCATAAAGGGTCATTGATCCAATAATCAGGAAAAAAAGGGCCAACAGTGCGGTAATTATATAACCCGTGTTAAACTCGTGAAGGGATTCCTTTAAGGACGGTCGGAACCCTTTAATCCTCCATTTTTCAATACTCCAGAGGCTTACCCATGTAGAAGCGTCCACCGCCGTGGGCATCCACCCCATAAGACCGATAAGGAAAAGAACGCCCGCCTCATCAAAAAGGGCGGGACGGGTAAAATCCACGGCCCTGTCCACCGAACCCTTAAAGAGCACCAGAATTGTGGTGGTTAAAAGTGCTATGAACAGAATGGTAACTACGAACTTCAAGGATGTTTCCAAAAGGCGATATCGGCCAATGATCAAAAGGGAACCAATTCCAAGAAAAAGCCCCAAAGTAATCCATTCCAGAGCTATGCCGACAATTCCGAAAAGATTGATGAATAGCCCTGCGGTTACTGTATAGAGTGCCGCGAGGATCGTGAAGGAATTGACCAGGTTTATCAACCCGTAAAACCACAAATAACCCTTCCCTCGTTTTTGATATCCCTCAATAAGTGTTTTATTGGTAACGTTGGTGTACCGTACCCCAAACTCAAAAAAAGGATATTTTAAAATATTGGCCAAAACTATGGGAATGGCCATAATCCATCCGTATTGCGCTCCGGCCTTAGTAGACAGTACCAAGTGGGAAGTGCCTATGGCCATACTTGCGAAAAGAAGTCCCGGGCCTAGATTTTTGAGAAGGATTTTGGTCTTGGACATGAATTGAGATTGTTCTTGGTCTTTGCAAAATACACTATTATTTAAT
>JBCCZF010000317.1:0-4551 GCA_039188035.1 Bacteroidota bacterium
AAGAATGCCAGAAAATCCGCCTCTTCCAACTGATAGGCTTTCCACCGGCCGCCTTCACTATCGAACAAGGCCTTTTCCCTGGCTTTTTTTGCCTCCAGATAGTTGGCATAGGCCGCAACATCTCCTGAGATTTTCAGGGAATTTTTAAAATCGGCGGCATCATAGCTTAGCTGAATACGATCCCCGGGGTTCACATAGAGCGGAATGTAGTTTTTGCCATCCTCAAAATAATAATATCCAGAGGTTTCCATTTGCAAACTATCCCTAAAGGATCCCGCTGCGCCCAAATGCATAGGCACCGAAAAAGACTGATCCATTTTCCGGAGTACCGGGTTCAAGGACGCCCCATGGGTAATGGTCCCAGACACAACGGTATATTTCACAACTTCTTTTTCACTACAGGCAATCAGCAACATACAAACCATTACCCCAACAATAGCTTTACCCATATGATAGTTTTTATTTACCCTAATCCCATTTATTTCCTGACCTGGGCATCGCGCGACTGGTGAAGAACCAAGAACTTCCTTTTAAAGGTAGTGGTAATCCTTGAATTCTCCTAACACACATATCATGAAGCATATACCCTTGCCCATCATCCCTAGGTTTCGGATGTGGTTTCCTTTTCAGGAATCAGCAGGGAGGCGAGAATACCTCCGACCAGGGAAACGGAAATCACTGTAAGGGAAGCCCATTCCGGGATTTTCACTTGATGGGAGAGTAGCATCTTAAGGCCCACAAAGGCCAGGATTACTACCAGGCTATAGTTAATATAGCGGAATTTTTGAAGCATACGCGAAATGAGAAAATACATGGAGCGCAGTCCTAGAATAGCCAAAATATTGGAACTGAAAACAATAAAGGGATCGGCCGTAATGGCCAATATGGCAGGAATCCTGTCCAGGGCGAAAAGCACGTCGGTAAGTTCAATAATGATCAGCGCTACAAATAGGGGAGTGGCCGCGGTAACCCCCATGCGCTTTACAAAAAATTGGTTCCCTTGGATACTGGCGGTAATGGGATACAATTTCTTAAGCTGCTTAAAGACAAACGATTTCCTGGGATCGAATTCGGAATCCTCCGAGCGGAGCATTTTGTAGGCCGTGTACAAGAGGAATATCCCGAAGACATAAATAATCCAGTCGAATTTGTTGATCAGGGCCACCCCAAATACAATCATGAGGCCCCGAAAGATTATGGCCCCCAAAATGCCCCAGAACAGCACGCGATGCTGGTACAAGGGCGGAATTTTAAAGGTGGAAAAGATTACGGCAATGACAAAGACATTGTCTATACTCAAGGAAAGTTCTATTAGATATCCCGTGACATATTTGAGCACAGCGGTATTGGGCAAAAGTTCCGTGGGGTTTTCCACGAGTCCCTTGGCAAAAAGCCAGTAGATTACTCCGCTGAACCCCAAGGCCACGGAAACCCAGAGCGCGGTCCACATGCCGGCCTCCTTGCTTTTCACTACGTGTTCCTTTTTGTGGAACACCCCCAGATCCAAGGCCAAAAAAAGTACTACCGCGCAAATAAACACGACCCAAACCCACATAGTTTTATTTTAGGGTGCCAAGTTAAGGAACCTTTTGCATCTCCTGTCCATGGGTCTTCTTTTTTACGGGATTATGGCAAGTTGCAGCTCCAATTGCACGTCTACACGGTTATCCTCCCTTTTCTTTTTGATGTTAATCCCATAATCCGATGAAAATAAAGTAGTGGTTCCCAACAGACGGTTCCCTTCCCGAACAAAGGAAAAGGAAATGGGGTTCTGTTTTCCCTTAAGGGTCAAGGTGCCTTGAACTTCGAATCCGGTATCCGTTTCGAACACGGAAGTACTGATAAAATGTATCTTGGGGTATTCATCGCCATCAAAGTACTTACGGCTCTTTAAGGACCAATCCCGGAGAAAGTTTCCCGTTTTTAGGGTTTCCACATCTACGGAACCCTTAAACTGGGAGGCAGATAGGGCATTTAGGTCCAGACTAGAGGAGGAGTTAAAACCGGAAATGCTGCCTTCAACCCCTTTAGAGACAAAAACAAAGCTGATCTCGGCACTTTTTATTTGGGTCTGTGCGGAAGCGGTTTGGGGAAATCCCAGCAGTAACAGCAAGAAAAAGAAGGATAATTTCATAGGAATGGAGGATATGGGGAGCATTCTCCCTGTTTCAAAGGTAACCAATAATCCGGATCGGCATAATTCCCTTAAAAGTCGATATAAGGGCCAACACAATACCAAATTGGCCCAGTTTTCCCAAAATGGTTTATTTTAGATACGGAACCGTATTTATCTGAAGATGAAAAAAACCGCAACCCGCCTTTTTTGGCTCGTTATCGCGCTTTGGAGTATTGATATGGCCAATGCCCAAGACCGCCCCCAAACCGAAAACCTAAAGGTAAAAAAACGCACCTTGATGGAGCGATTTGAACCCGAAATGATACTCACGGTAGAAGAACGTATAAAGCTGAAAGAAGAACGCATGGCGGCCTATGAGCGCCACAAGACCATTGTGGATACCCTAAGCATAAGCGAGCGACGACGCAAGACCCTCTATAGGGACCTTGTTACCAATCCCCGCTCCGAACGACTTACCAAAACCCTGGCCGAGGTGGAATTTGAGGAAGGGGAGGCGGAACAATAACGCCTTAGACCGTATTCCGCAACCCTTTTTCAAAATATTCCGTTTACCAAGTACCTTCTAAACATGGAAGCGGTATTGCGCTGCGCTTTATCGGGACCTCATTTTTTCCTTTCTCCGCCGCAATTGCCGGTGCAGGTCGTCCACGGATTCCGAAATGGAGGCCTCAAAGGAGCCATGGCTGGCCTCTGCAAACAAGCGGGGGCCTGGGGCGCTAAGTCGGATATTACATATTTTTCCCTTACTTGCTTCCGAAGTGTTTTCTGTCTTAAAAAAGACATCTGCACGTACTATAAAATCAAACTTATCCACTAGTTTATCTATTTTCTTCGCGACCAAGGCCTCCAATCGGGCACTGGCCTGTACATCATCATATTCAAAATGGATATTCATATACTTCGGGTTTAGGTTTATGGGAAAGGTAGCCAGAACCGGTGTAAAAATCAAATGAATCCGAGGTAAGGAAAACATAAAATAATATATAACAAAACGTTAAAGTCTGATAATGCGTCGATTACTAGTTTTTTTTCCTAACTTTATAATGCCGTGCCAATGTTACATACGGTTCCCTAAACGCCTATCCAATGAAAACAACCCCAAATCCCGACCCAAAATCCGTTCCCAAAAAGAAATGGGAAAGCACCACATTGGTTCTAAAGCTGGAACGCAACCAGAAAGGTGTGGGCCAGTTGCGAAACCAGTTGAATTCCTACATTTGTGAACCTAGGACGTACAGTCTCTTTGAGCGGGTGGAAGCCCTAAAAAGGGGATTGGATAGCCTAAGCCATTCCAATTTGGAGATGATTGTTCGTTTGCGGGAGCGCCAAAAACTTGTAGGCGAACATATGGAAAAGGTGCGCCAGCAGATGGTTGAATTCCAACGACTGCAACAGGACGTAAAGGAATATATGCAAGGACTGCGGGGAAGTTATTGACTGACTGGCCGATTGACCAATAGGCACATTTCCCGTGTTTCCTGATTTTTTAGGGGTTCCCATCCACGTTTACATAACATCCATGTCCCAATACCGCCGTAGGTGCGGCCTCTCTTGCGGCCGTTCATCGAAAAAGATCCTTTGAGGGCAATGCCCCGGGATATCGTACCGTTTTTAAGTCGTAAACCGTAAGGATCGAACGATGAGGAAACCATGGATGGTTGTGCTAATGGGTATGGGTTTTGCGCTACTTGTGGCATGCAGTACGGATAATGAGACCCCTTTGGAGGATAGTGCCTCCGAAAATCCGGAATCCACGGATTGTGGGGAAGAAGGGGAACCGTATTATATAGAAGCCAATGGCCTGGTTTCCCTGGAATTTGAGGACAGCACCCCTCCGGAAGGGTGGGCCTTACAAAACGATACCAATGGTGTTTCCGGGCAGGGGTATTTGGTTTGGACGGGGAGTCCGTCCATGGGCAGTCCAGGCGAGGGGCAAATGGCCTTTCGGTTACGGATTAGCACCCCGGGGGAATATCGTTTTCTTTGGAAATCGGCCTATTTAAAAGGGGACAATGGCACAGAGCATAACGATAGCTGGCTCCGTTTCCCGGATGCCCAGGATTTTTACGGTAGTAAGGGCAATGGGGAAAGCCGGGTATATCCCAAGGGTTCAGGGAAGAGTCCGCATCCCAATGGGAGTTCGGCCGAAGGCTGGTTTAAGGTATACCGCAGTGGTAATGACCCCATTTTTAAATGGCAGGCGAATACCTCGGACCATGATGCCCACCAAATCTATGTGCTTTTTGAAACCCCTGGAATCTATACACTGGAAGTTTCCCCGCGATCGGATTACCACGGTATAGACCAACTGCTACTTTTTACGGAAACCAGGTATACCGAAAACGAGGCCATTGCGACCGCAGACACCTTAAGTGAAAAGGGAAGCTGTTTGGACTAGTCCCAATAAGCAATAG
>JBCCZF010000318.1:0-4550 GCA_039188035.1 Bacteroidota bacterium
AAATGTTCTGTACTTCCGCCGTGATACTAAGTCTTTGATTTTTGAAAAGCGTACTATAGGTGAGCCCAGAGTTTTGGGTGAACTGGCTTGGAATAACTTGTTTGGTGTCCTGTCTGCCAATGCTTTCCCAAGAGCGAAAAAATTTATTGACAAATCGACCATTGAGAAACAATCGCAATCCATCACCGTCGGAAAACAGGTTTTTGAACGCATAGCTGCCCGAGGCATTTGCGAATAAATAGGGGCGATTTGGTAAACGATCTCCCTCAAAAGCAGTAAAAGGTCCCGTTTTTGCCGTATTGATGTAAGATATATAGGTGCCGTTAGCTTCAATTTGCAGTCTTTTGCCGGGAGAAGACCATTGTGACGATAGTTCCAAGCCCGAGGAGGTAACGTTCTCTACATTCCTATGGATAAAGAAATCATTTGTACCCAACAGTTGAATGAAATCCTCAACATACCTAAGGAAAGCGTTCAGCTCTACGTTCAGATACGCCTTGTTGCCTAGGTTACCCCTAAAATTGGCTGAAAGGTTGGCATTATGGCTTCGTTCCGGCCTCAGATCTACATTTTCACTCACAAAAAAACCATCGCCAAAAACTTCAAAAAGATTCGGTAGCCGCGTGGCCCGTTCATAGGACGCTTTCATCTGCCAACTGTTGTTCAAGGTATATCTTACGCTTGCCCCTGCACCGTAGTTATTTGTTCGCCGGTCGCTCTCGGATAGTTCTTGGTTAAAATCGATCCTTTCCGTGTTCAGGTGCTGGATATAATTTTTGACGAACCCGATCAGGGTGAGCTTATCACTGCTGGATCCATACTCATATTCCAAACCGTTAATGAAGGAAAAGAACGCATTGTCCAGGGTCAATCTATCCACTTCATCTGCATCCAGCAAAGCGTTTTCCCCGCCCCGCATCTCGTAAGTGGGGGCCGATGAGAACCTGACATCATGGTTTTGGCCGATGGCATATTTTGCGTACAACCTGTGGTAAAAAAGTTGATCTCGAAAAAGGATATCGCTTGGCGCGCCCCGTTCCCCGGGGCTATTCCTAATAATCTCCCCATCAAGATCACGGGCCAATTGCCCGTCCCATCGATACACCACGGATGCCGTATCAAGGATGGTCGTTTTCGTTTCGGCGTACCCTAGGGTGTTTGTAATACTCAGCTTTTTGTTCCAGCTTTTGTCCCATTTGAGCAATCCCCCGCTACTTGTGGCACCCGTGGTCACTTCGCCATACGGTATAGTCATGATAAAATTGTGCTGAATGTCCTGGTCGATCTTGGTATAAAACCCTCTGACCATGAGCACATCTGCCCATCTTTTATTTCGGATTCCCAATTCCATGCTGGCCCCTCTTGATAGATAGTCATCATGGAAGCGTTCTACCCGTTGCGGGGTCAATACGCCACGGGCATCGGCGATATCAACATCAATTTTGTAATTGTTCCGTGCCCGATCATAGAACCCCGAAACATTTACAAAGTAGGCTTTGTCCAAGGGGCGATGGTTCACGTGTAATGCCAAACGGTGTGTTCCGAACGATCCCAGTTGATAGGAGGCGGAGCCACCCGTTCCTTCAAACGCCTCATTGCTTATAAGGTTGACGGCCCCACCCAAGGCATCCGCCCCAAAACGGATGGGTACCACCCCTTTGTAAATTTCCACGCGGTCTACGAGGTTAACGGGGACATTGGCCAACCCATTGACGTATCCCATGGCATCAAGAGGAATTCCGTTTAGAAAAAACCGGATTTGATCATCGGATAGGCCATTTAATGAAAACTGTGCCTGGGAACCCAACCCTCCCGTTCTTTGGATATTGACTCCTTCTACTTGGGTAAGTACCTCCCCAAGATCTGCGGCCTGTAATTTCGCCTTGGCGGTTTCAATAACGGTTACTGCCTTGGCCGATTGCTCGAGCTCCACTTTTTTGGATTTCGCATAGACTCTTACCTCATCCAACTGTTCGCTTTGTTCAATGACCATCAAGGAAACTGAAACCATTTTGTTGGGTTGTACGGTTATGCTCTTTTCCGTATCCTGATACCCTATAGCTTTGGTCACAAGGGTATAAGTGCCTTTTGGGGCGGAGAACGAAAAATTGCCATTTTCATCGGAAGATGTCCCGTAGCGGGTATTTTTTAGAATCACCGAA
Source organism: Bacteroidota bacterium (assembly GCA_039188035.1). Classification (GTDB taxonomy): domain Bacteria; phylum Bacteroidota; class Bacteroidia; order Flavobacteriales; family Flavobacteriaceae; genus Ulvibacterium. The sequence continues at coordinate 2,163 of JBCCZF010000318.1, forward strand.
ACGAACGGGATAGGCTCATTGACGTTGTTTAGTATCTTGCCACGAATGGTGCCTTTTTCTATGGTATTCCGGGATTCGACCTTGGGTCGCACATATATGGTTTTCCCGATATTTCGAAATCGCAACGATTTTTTGTCGGATAGTATTTCCAATACCGCGCCCAAAGTAGTTTCTTTAGGTAGGGAAAAACCCAAAACCTCATCTTTCAAATCGTTCCCATAACCGATACTGTATTCCGTTTGGGCATCCAACAGCTTAAGCAATTCTATCAAACGATAACTTTTTGCCTGTAGGGTTATTTTGGCCTTCCCAAAATCCTGGGCATTGAGATTTGAAATGGGCAATAGCAATGCGAAAGGAAGCATAAATACAAAAGCCCGTGTCCTTAATCGGATTAATTTCATAGCGTTATGGTAGTAGATTTAAATTAAGGCCTCTCCCTATTACTATTGACCACAGCCACTACCATTGATTAGAACCTTTCCCGAATCCGTTCTTGTATACCTAATGTCCATAAGGAACCGTATCCCTTCCAGCACGTCCTCCAACTGTTCCCCTTTGAAATTCACAGATATGGTACAATTATGAAGGGCGTTGTTTTCCAGTATAATTTCGGTATCGTACCATCGAGACAGTTCTTGTACTACCTCTGTCAATGGCGCCTGCTCAAAGTACAGTTCCCCTTTTGTCCATGCTATGGCCCCATCTACGTTCACCCTGGCCTTGGTCAAGGTTTTGTGTGCCGTTTCAAAGGTGGCCTGCTCTCCGGGCTTAAGGATTTCATCATCGGTCTCAGTCGTCACGGCAACTTTTCCTTCCAAAAGCGTAACATGGGTTTCCTTGGAATTATAGGAATCGATATTAAAGGTAGTGCCCAATACCCGGACATTTACTTCACCAGCGGTTACGATAAAGGGTTTGTCCGCATTGTGCCGTACCTGAAAATAGGCTTCCCCTTCCAGGGTAATCGCTCGTTTGTTATCCTGGAATCTTTCGGGATAGGTTATGGAACTTCCCGAGTTCAACTGCACCTGCGAACCGTCGGCAAGCTCAACAGTAGTTCTCTTGCCCATTGGGGCCCTTTGGGTGACCATAATGGGATTTGATGGTCCTTTTACACTAGTGTAGATAAAGAACGAAGTAGCAATTACGATGGCCAGGGACGCTGCCACCTTAAATAAGGTTAAACGATCGAGCCTTACGCCTGACGAGGCATCCATCTTCCGTTGAAACGTATTGTACATCCGCATCTTTATCCTCTCCTTGGGGGAGAGGTCCCAATCGTCCCAATCGCCTTCTTGGAAAGAATCGAAAAATTCGTCGAAGATTTGATTGTCCCGTTCCGTGGCCAGTCCCTTTTCCCGACGTTCCAGCAATTTGAAAAAGTCTTCCTTATTCATTTTAATTTGGTTCCCTTTATTATACTGTGTGTTTTTTAACAGTGTCATACGCGATATGGTTATGTTAATATTTTGTTAAAAAATGCGAACGTCCATGGGAATGCGGGCCAAGGTATTGGTATCCAACTATTGAAGTTCCATTGCGTTCTTTGGGTAGATGTTGAAAATCCAAGTTTTTCTCGACGGCTAGGAAGCGGTTCTTAAAATGTGTGCCCAGTCCTATGGACTATTAGGATTACGGTCTGTTTTTGAGGCACTCTAAGGGGATGCCGCATACCGAAGACTAGCGCCACGTTGATATGTGGCAACATACGCCGTTATGCTGGACCTACCTCTACCTTGAAGATAGCTGGAATAGAAGCATGATTTCGGTTCGGGATTTTATGGATATGGCTTGGAAAACCTGGACCGATCAAAGCAGTGGGCCGGATAGCCATAGGAGTAACCAAATAAAATTGGTTTGGATATCCGTTCGGAGCTGTTTAAGCGCCCTTCCGATATGCCCTTCAACCGTCCGGCGCGAAATTTGAAGTTGTTTTGCAATCTCTTCGTTACCCAGGCCTTTAAAACGACTCAAATAGAAAACCTCCTTGCTCTTTTTGGGAAGTTTGTCCATGGAACTTAGGACGTTCTCTTCCATTTCATTGAGGGCAATGGTCTCCTCGGTGGTATTAACGGTCGGTAAGGTTTCCAACCGTTCCATATGTGTAATCGAAAATTTGCCGCGCCTTAAATGGTAGGCCACCTTATTTTTGACCATTCGGGTCAGGTAGCCATCCACATTATGTATTTTGTATTTTTTGCGTTGTTCCCATAATTCCATTAAGGCCTCCTGGGCGATATCCTGGGCCAGGTCTTCTTCGGGAATTATCCGATAGGCCATCTTAAAAAGGCGATCCCAATTACTATGGAATATTTGGTCAAACAACGCCCTGTCCCCACGTTGAAGTCTATAGGTTAAATCGCCGTCAGAAAGGTGATGCATCGT
>JBCCZF010000319.1:0-4541 GCA_039188035.1 Bacteroidota bacterium
CCCTGGAGGAGCTCAGCGGATAAGGCATACCTATTTGTAGTGCAAAACCGCCCAAAAACCCTATCCATAGGAATTCCTCCGGGAAGTCCACAAAACGCTCTTCTGAAAATCGATCAACGTGGGCAAACGAAAAAGAACGGTTTCAAAAAAGCGTTAAACTTTTAGATATCCCGCCAACTATTTATAACAATTCTAAATAACTTCCTATTTTTGTTCAATACCTTAATCATCAAACAACACACTTATGGATATTTTAAATAAAAGTGTGGCCGTTCTGCTCTTGTTTTCCCTTTTGGGGGCATCGGCCCAAGACAATGTATTCCTTGAACGGGACTATTGGACTACCCATCCCAGTAAGGCCCAAATTGAAAAGGACATCGCTTCCGGGAACGATATAAGCGCACTGAATGAATACGCCTTTGATGCGGTTACCCTTGCCCTTTTGGAAAAGGTGGACAATGAAACCATAAAATACCTTCTGGGCAAAGAGGGCAATGGGGTAAACAAACTTACCCACGACGCGCGAACCTATATTTTTTGGGCGGCCTACAAGGACAATCTGGCGATGATGGAGTACCTGTTGCAACAAGGGGCCAAAACCGATATTGTGGACAGCCATGGGTATTCCCTGCTCAACTTTGCCGCGGTAACGGGCCAGACCAATACCCGGTTGTACGACTTTATCCTTGATCATGGGGCCAATATCCAGAGCGAAATCAATCGCAACGGTGCCAATGCCTTACTTTTGGTAGCACCCTTTATTCAGGATTTTGCCGGGATCGATTACTTCGTGGGCAAAGGTCTGTCCCTCCGGGATACGGACGAACATGGGAACGGGATTTTTAGCTATGCCGCCAAAGGGGGGAACCTGCCCATACTAAAAAAATTGGTGAATCAAGGGGTGCCCTACGCCGGGCTTAATAAAACGGGAGGCAACGCCATGCTTATGGCCAGCCAAGGCACCCGTGGAAATCCGAATACCCTGGAGACCTACAAATACCTGGAAAGCCTGGGTATAGATGCTAACATAACGGACCAGTCCGGGAACAATCCTTTGCACAACATCGCATATAGCGTTGCAGAACCCTCCATTTACAATTACTTTTTGGAACAGGGGATCAGTGTGGACCAAAAAGATGAAGACGGACGTACGCCCTTTATGAACGCCGCCCAATACAATGACCTGGACGTAATTAAACTATTGGCCGAAAGTGCACAGAATATAGACGCCCAGGATAAGGAGGGAAGAACTGCCCTGGCTTTGGCCGTGCATAGAAACCAACCGGAAGTAGTAGCATTTCTTTTGGAGAAAGGGGTCAAAACAAATCTTAAGGATAAAAATGGGAACACCTTGGCCTATTACCTTATGAAGACCTATAATGCCAAGCGACCGGAGGCCTTTGAGGCCAAATTGGCCCTCTTGGAAGACAAGGCTGTTTCCTTGAACACCCCTCAGCAAAACATGAATTCCCTGTACCATCTGGCCTGTAAATCGGACAATCTGCCCCTCTTGAAGCGCTTGGAGCCCTATAACATCCCCGTTAATGCCAAAAATGCCAATGGGAACACCGCGCTGCAGTTGGCGGCCATGTCCGCCAAGGACGATTCCATTCTAAAATATCTTATTCAAAAAGGAGCGGATAAGACCGTGATGACGGATTTTGAGGAAAGCGTATTCGACCTGGCCAGCGAAAACGAATTGCTTAAGGCGAACGGGATAGTCCTGGACTTTTTAAAATGATACGGGTTTGGAAATGAAAGACTTGCTCAAATCCACGGTATGGCTCGGTATATTGTCCCTGGTCATGGTAGGTTTTACCCTAAATACTGCCCCCACTACGGCCAACTACAAATGTATGATCCAATTGGCCAACTACGAAGGTCATGGGGCCTATGTTGTCGTTTCCATTTTGGATAAAGGCGAAAATTATGTGGAAACCATTTATGTCCAGGGACAAGATGATGAATGGTACCATGACATTCCCGAATGGTGGAAATTTTTCGAGAAAAAGAAACCAGAGGAATTGGACGGCATTACCGGAGCTACGGTAGGTGGTGGCCAACGTACCATACGTGTTCTAAAGATTCCCGCGGATAAAATAAATAGCGGGCATCATATCCGTTTTGAAACCGCCGTGGAAGACCAAAACTATTTTAAGGACGACGTTCAATTTGAGCTCACGAATGAAAATTTAAAGAAAAAGATGGAGGGGAAAGGCTATATTCGTTATATACGTATGTTGCCCACTTCGTAAAACCACAGGATGACCATTTCCATTTGGCGTTTGAGCCACATGCTTTTGGCCCTATCCATTTCCGTTTTTCTGGTTTTGGCCTCGATAACAGGCCTTATCCTGGCCTTTGAGCCAATAAATGGAATTTTGGAAAGTAAGCCCATTGCCGATTTGGAAAGGGTAAACCTGGCCCAGACCATGGAGGCCCTGGACGATACCTACAAAGAGGTCATAAGTCTATCCGTGGATAAAAATGATAATGTCCTGGCCGAAGTGGTGTATGAGGACGGTACCGGTGCCCTGCTTATGATACACCCGAAAACGGGTGAAAAATTGGGAGAGCCCAACGAGAAGCCGCGTTTTTTCCAGTTTATCACGAACCTCCACCGCTCCCTTTTCCTTAAAGGTGTAGGTCGCTTCTTTGTTGGCTTGGTATCCCTATTATTATGTTTTGTTGCGGTTACGGGCCTTTTGCTGCTCATACAACGTCAGGGCGGTATCCGCAAGCTGTTTTCCAAGGTGCAGTACGATGGTTTTGAATTGTACTACCACGTAAGCATCGGCAGATGGATGTTGGTTCCCGTTATCCTTGTGGCGGCCACGGGAGTGTATCTTTCCCTGCATCAATTTGCCCTGTTGCCCAATGCCCAGGTCTCCCATACCCTGCCCGAGGACATTTCCGAAGAAATGACGGCTGCCCGGCCCTGGGAATTGCAAGTCTTTCAGGGTATCCCATTAGATCGGGTACGTAAGATAACCTATCCTTTTTCCGAATTTCCCGAGGATTATTTTGAGTTGGCATTGCGGGAAAAGGAGGTCTATGTGCATCAATATACCGGGGAATTTTTAAGTGAACAATACTATCCTTTTGCGGCCATAGCGCTGCGCTGGAGCATGCTTTTGCATACGGGCCAGGGCTCCCTGTGGTGGTCCATAGTACTTGCTTTGGTGGCCCTGGCCCTGTTGTTCTTTACCTACTCCGGTATCGTATTGTGGCGCAAACGAAAAAAAAGCACAAAAACAGGGATTATCCCCGTGGACAAAGATATGGCCAACATTGTGCTCCTTGTGGGATCCGAGACCGGAAACACCTTTCGCTTTGCCCAAACTCTGCAGAAGGCCCTTATGGATGTAGGGCAACAGGTTTTTGTTTCGGAACTCAATGCCTATAACCGCTACGAGCAGGCGGAGCATCTTATTGTACTTACGGCCACCTACGGGGAAGGCGAAGCTCCCGCCAATGCCCGCCATTTTCACAAACACCTTGCTGAAATCGCGCCAAAAAAGGCAATGAATTATGCCGTTGTGGGTTTCGGATCCCTGCTCTATCCACAGTATTGCGGGTTTGCCATCACGGTTGAGGAACTGCTTGGGAAACATACTTCCTTTCGGCGACGCAGCGCACTGTATAAAATCAACAACCAGGATTTTAGGGCCTTTCAGGATTGGGGCCATAAGTGGAGTACGGCCACTGGAATTGCATTTCAACTAAAGGAACCGCAAAAAAAGAAGGCAACCTTAAAACCTTTCCAAGTGGTTGCACGAAGTCCGCTAAACGAAGACAGTACCTTTGTTCTACGGCTATCCCCAAAAAAACGCGCAAAGTTCCGATCAGGGGACCTCGCCGGGATAATTCCCGGAGACGGGATTATGCGGCACTATTCCATGGCCCGTGTGGACAGGGAAGTGGTATTGAGCATAAAAAAACATGAACACGGCCTGTGTTCCACCTTTCTTAGCACCTTGGAGCAAGGCGATACCTTGGACCTACATATTACCAAAAATGCGCAGTTTCATTTGCCCAGTTGGGCCAAGTCCGTGATCTTTATTGCCAATGGCACGGGAATTGCCCCATTTTTAGGGATGCTCAAGGAAAATGTCGAAACGGATTTCCACCTTTTTTTAGGCCTAAGGCGCGCCGCTTCCCTTGACCTCTACCAAGGCCTATTGCCCCAGGAACGGCTGGCAAGCTTTCATCTGGTCACCTCCCGGGAAGAAAAAAGGCAGTACGTACAGGACGCCCTACGCGAAAAATCCCCTTGGGTGGCACAACAGCTAAAGGAGGGAGCGGTACTTATGTTATGTGGGGGCCTTTCCATGCAAAATGCCGTATTGGAAGTACTTGAAGCCGCTTGCCGGGAATATCTGGACCTTCCCTTGAGCGAATTTGAAAACCAGGAGCAATTAAAGATGGATTGTTATTGAACCTTCCCAATTGGAGAGGTGACATAGCCACGAAAACCGACAAAGTAGTTGGTAATGCCTATAAAAATTAGATTTTCCTTTGGGTCTGATAGTCCTTTTCCG